>VAYV01000064.1 GCA_005883175.1 Actinomycetota bacterium | reverse complement strand
CTCGACCCGGTCGCCGACCTGCTTGAAGACGGCCGCCTGACCGCCGACCGCAACCGAGATCGTCTTGTCCGCGCGCGTGTACTTCGTCGTCAGCTCGCCGGCTCGCTCGCGAACGTGGTCGTCGGTGCCGGAGATGTAGGCGAGCACGAGGGCTTGCGCGCCGTTCTTGCTGTGGAGCGGCGGTGGCGAACCGAGTGACCAATACGAGAGCGCGCGCGCGACGTCCTTCTCTTTCGAAAGAGTGGCGGTCAGCGCGAGGCCGTGTCGGCGCACGGCGGGCGCGTCGACGGAGCCCTTCTTGGCGGTGACGAGCAAGACGAGGTTCGGGTTCCCGAAGTGGAACGTTTGCAGCAGCGTGCGCTCTGCGCGCGCGGATTCGCTGTTGGGATCGGTGAACCCCCCGGTCGAGAGCTTCTTCACGACCGTTCCGCCGAGCACACCGGCGATGATCAGCCCGACGACGGCAGAGATCACCACCGCGCGGCGACGGCGGACGGTGAACGCACCCACGCGAGCGAGCATGGCATCCCCCTTACAACTTATCAGTGTTTACTTAACAGCGATAACTTATGACGAGGCTCGCTCGAGTGTCAAGACGTTGTGAAAAAGCGCGTGCCGCGGGAGAGCGGACCTAGAGTGAGCCATTCGCGCCCGTACCAGGAGGTTCCCGTGTCATCCGCGCCGTACGAACGGAACGTCGTCCGGTTCGTCGAGGCAGAACGCCCGGCACTCGCCGCCTGGCTCGACAGCCAGCGACAAACGCTGCTCTGGAAGATCGACGGTGTGGACGACGAGCAGCTTCGCCGTGTCATGGTGCCCTCGGGCTTGTGCTTGCTCGGTCTCGTCAAACACCTCACCGCCGTCGAGCACGGATGGTTCGTCGTCAACTTCGCTGCGACGGGAGAGCCCCACATGTTCGACTCTGCGGACGACCCCGACCTCGACTTCCATGTCCAGCCGGAAGAGACGACCGAACAGATCGTTGCCGGATACCGGCGCGCGTGTGAACGAAGCCGAGAGATCTATGCGCGCGCGCAGTCGCTCGACCAGACCTTCACGCACCCGCGCCGCGGAACGATGGACCTGCGGTGGCTGATGATCCACATGATCGAAGAGACGGCCCGTCACAACGGGCACGCGGACATCATGCGAGAGCTGATCGACGGAGCGACGGGTTACTGAAGAGAAACGCTATTCGGCGGCAGTTTCGAGCTGCCGCTGGCGGTACGAGCGAACCTTCGTGCGGTTCCCGCAGACCTCCATCGAGCACCAGCGCCGCGACCGGTTCTTGGAATGATCGAAGAACGCGACACGGCACGTCTCTTCGGGACAGACCTTCAGGCGCGACCACGAGCCTTCTGCCATCGCGGCGAACGCCACGGCCAGGATCGTCCCGATCGCGCCGTCGACACCGCGCGCGATCGGCTTCAGCCCCGATCCGCCGTCGACGTCGAACCGAAGCGTCAACTGCCCGCGAGTCGCCGCTCGGTTGACCG
The DNA here is from genome assembly GCA_005883175.1 of Actinomycetota bacterium. Classification (GTDB taxonomy): domain Bacteria; phylum Actinomycetota; class AC-67; order AC-67; family AC-67; genus AC-67. Next base: position 12,453 of record VAYV01000064.1, on the reverse strand, counting down.
TTTCGACGGCCTGCTCATCGGGCTGCGCCCCGCCGTTCGTCAGCAGCAAGCGCCGCAACGCTTCCCTCGTCTCGATCGCATACGTCAGATCTGCGGCGTGAACGGGTTCGTCGGCGCCGACCAGCTCGCGCTCGACCAGCCACGACTTCAACTCGTCCGGCGTGTGCAAGCCTTCGAGGTCGTCATCGTCGCGATGCGGATGAACGTGATGCGTGTTCACGAACTCCTCGACGAGTCGAAGAGGCTGCGGCGCTGGTGTCGTCACGACCCCTCCGACGCCAGTCCGTCGCGGGCCTCGCAGACGACTTCCGAAGCGGTGCGCGCAGCTCGGAGTCCCGCCGCGAGACCAAGTCCCGCCGAAACGAACTTCACGCCGATCGCCCGGCGGACACGGCCTGGCCGGCGTGGCTCGGTCTCCCAGCGGGGCCGACCGTCGCCGGCGGCCCGACGCAGTGACTCGAGGTGCTCCTTCGCCAGCTCTTCAGCCAGATACCAGTTCACGGCCCACCTCCCGGCGATAGATTCCCTAACCACCAAGGACCCTACACCGGTGTCGGTAACTGGTCAAGCCTTTTTACAGGTTTCGCGAAGATAGCAAAATACCTGGTCAGAGGCTCGAGCAGGCCGGCAAGCGCGCCCGGCAGACCAGCGTCTGCTCCGCGGCCGCAGCGGCGGCGAACGCGCCGAGCGCTTGCGCTTGCGCGCGCCCGAACGAGGCCGACCCGACGGCCGCGAGGCTCGCCGCGGTCTTCCTGATCGCCTCGACGTACGCGGCCGCGGCCGGGCGGACGATCTCAGGGAGCGGCGGAGCGGCGATCACGTCGATGTCGCGCTGCAGCGCGATGCGGATCTCCGCGATCTCTGTCGCCGGCATCGCTGCGCGCAGCATGCGCTGGCGCGCCTTCGCGTCGCGTGCCGCCGGCAACGCGCGCGCCTCCCAGCGGACGATGTCGGCGCGGTCACGGCGATGCTGCGCTTCGCCGGCGAAGTAGACGCCGGTTGCGCCGCCCACCGCGACCACGGTGAGGAAGACGACGACCATCCACGGCTTGATCCATGCAAGGGCACGCGGCGTCGTCACGGGAGCGGATGCTAGTCGCTCGACGTCGCGCCTATCATGGGAGCATGCGCGTCGAGGGGACGGATGCGGCCGAAAAGATCGTGCGGCGGGTGCGCGCCTCGGGTCGCGAGAACCTCGTGATGATCCTCAGCAACGGCTGCTGCGACGCAACCGCGCCGTACCTCTACGACCACTACATCGCCGAGCCCGATGCGCAACCCGTCGGAACGGTCGGCGACGTCGCCGTGCTCGCGCCCGGTTGGCTCGCAAGGCTCTATACGAGTGAGGACGACATCCTCACGATCGACGTCGAGCACGGGGTGCTCGACGATTCATTCTCACTTGAAACCGAGCTCGATTGCCGGTTCGTCTTGCGCGCGCCCGTCGTCCCGGAACGCCGCTAGCCGGCGGATTCCAGAACGCTCAACGGATCTCCGGCGATGCAGCTGAAGATCGGCGTGTCGCGCAGCGTGTATTCGCTCGAGCGCGCCTCGCGCAGCTGCATCACGAGGTCCAGAAAATGCTCGGGATGATCGGTTTCGAACGCAACGACGAACTCCTGGTCGTCCAAACCGAACGAGTACGTCGTATTGAGCTTGACCGTCGGGAAGCGGTGGCCGACCTCGATGTGCACATCCATCATCGCTTGGCGCTCTTCGAACGGCAGCATGTACCACGCGCGCGTCTTCACGAACGGGTAGACGAAAAGATACTTCGCCCGCCCCGGTTTCACTTGCAGCTTCTCGCGCTTGTCGCCGATCCGGTCTTCGTACTGCGAGCGCTTCGTCATCGCGAGGTATGAGAACGGCGTGTCGAGCCATCGCCCGATGGTGCTCTGCCGTGTCGCGGTTTCCAGCGCCGAGACCTCTTCCAGTGTTTTGGTCGCCGACCAGATGAGGAAGTCGCAGTCGCCCCGCATCCCGACGGTCGAGTACGTGCGGAGCATCGGGAATCTTTCGCGGCCCTCGAGCAGCAGCTCGGCGAGCTCTTTGCGCGCCGCCGACCGTTCCTCCGGAGGCTGGCCACGGAAAGCGCGGTCCAGCTTGTAGAAAGCGAACTTCACGACTTGTTGTGGGTGGGGGCGTTCGTCGCTCACGACGAAAACTCTACCCGAGCTGGATGCAGCCCTGCCGACGGCTCCGACACCGGGGGCGGCAACTCGAGCACGTTCTCACCCGCACGTCTCGACATCCAGAGGAGCAGCAGGAGCACGGCGTAGCGCACGTACACCAACGCTTCGAGGATCCACGCCATCGTCGACAGGTTGCCCCGGCCCGTTGGTGGGAACGAGAGGAAGAATGCGCTGACTGCGACCCAAACCGCCGCATCGGATACGGCGAACGCGACGAAGCCCGGCCAGGGGATCTCCACAAGGGCGAAGAACGGCAAGAGCCAAAGCGCGTACTGGGGCGAGTAGACCTTCGCCACGAGCAGCCAGATCAACAGGATCCCGAACGACGTCGCGTACGGGCGGAAGCGCGCGCGCCTGCTCTCCGCCAAGAGCAGCAACGCGACCCCGGCGATGAAGAGAGTTCGAAGTTCGGGAAACGCGTCGACTGAAAGTCCCACGGCGCCCACCAGCCCGCTCGATTGATGATCACGAACGGGAGGTTAACCGCGACGAAGGCGAGAGCGGCCGACCAGATCATGCGCTTGGAGACCTTCCCGGTCTCTCGTCGTCGCGCAAGGAGCAGCGCCGGAAGGATCAAGCCGGGGAATACTTTCGCTGCCGCGCCGAGGCCGAGCAGTGTCCCGGTCCATCCGTCGGCTCTTCGATGGAATGCCCACAATCCGGCGCACATCAAGAACACGGCAAGAAGATCCCAGTTGTGGAACGCATAGAGGATCAGGGACGGGCCCGCGGCAAAGAAGAACAGGCGCCACGGCACGCGAACCATGGCCCACAAGAAGAAGACCGTACCCAAAGCGAAGACGGCAAGCACGGCGGCGGTGGCCCGGAAGAACGTCGTACCGTTGTGCGTGAACTCCGCGACGACACCGATGAGCACCCCGGTTAAGGCCGGATACTCAAGGTCTCCTGCCTCGAAGGTCGAACCATCCGGGCTGACCTCGTTGTCGAACTTTCCGTCGCCGTGGATGTACGGGAACGGGCGGACGTCCAAACCGCGGAAGAAGTACAGAGAGTAGACGTCGTTGTAACAAAGCGTTCGATACTGATAACCGTTCCACTGGTGCCGCGTGCACAGGTCTTTCGCGTTGTAACCGATGATGAGCGCGACACCGCAGACCGCGAGCGCGACCGCCAGCGTTGCGCTGCTAGCGCGCCGTGCGGTTGAGCTCTTCGACTCCAAGACCCCTCCCAGCGCTCGGCCCCATCATGGCCTCTAAGTTGCAGCGGGGCTAGCAGTGGGGGTCGGCGTCGGCGTCGGCGACGGCGACTTGTCGGGCTTCGGCTTCGGTGACGGCGAGGGTGTGGTCGACGGCAGCGGGATCGTTGCGCTCGGCTTCGGCGTCGCCGGCGTCGGGGTTGGAGAAGGTGTGATCGTCACGGTCGGCGACGGTGAGGCCAGGTGGGGAGCCGTGAACGGCGTCGCGGGCAGATCGACAAGGGCGCGCTCCATGAACAGGCGCCACATCTGGGCCGGGAAGGACGCCCCTACGACGGCGATGCCCCGGACGTTGTTCATCGCTTTGAACGAGCCGGCGTACCCGTTCCAGACGACGGCGGTCAGCTCCGGGGTGTACCCGGCGAACCACGCGTCCCGATGACTCTCCGTCGTTCCCGTCTTCCCAGCTGCCGGCCGTCCGATCGACGCGGACCTGCCGGTTCCGTGCTGGACCACGCCCTGAAGAACCGAATTGACGCTGTCGGCGAGGTTGGAATCGATCGCCGGCTGGCCGTCGGGCTTCTGCGAGAAGAGAACCTTGCCGTTCCGATCCTTCACACTCTCGATGTAGTACGGCACGTGGCGCACGCCGCGCGAGGCGAACGTCGCGTACATATCCGTGAGCTCGAGGGGCGACACCTCGGACGTGCCGAGGGCGAGCGACGGCACCGCGTTGAGCTTCGACGCGATCCCGAGCTGATGCGCTTCCTGCACGACTCTCGCCGGATCCGCCTTCGCGATCATCTGCGCGTAGACGGTGTTCACGCTGTCCCACGTGGCTTGCTGGACGGTCAGCGTTCCGTGGCCGGCGTGGTCGTAATTCGTGAGCGTGTAGGGAGGATTGCCCGGCACATTGACCGTGATCGTGGCCGGTGCCTTGAACTTGTCGAACACCGAGCCTCCGTTCGCAAGGTACGTCGCCAACGTGGCCGGCTTGAACGCGCTTCCCGGCTGCCGGAACCCCTGTGTGGCGAGGTTGAGCTGCCTCGTCGTGTAGTCGCGGGACCCGACCATCGCGCGCACGGCACCTGTGTGAGGATCGATCGCAACCAGAGCGGCATCGGGATCAGTCTTGCGGTCGTACACTTGATGCACGGCGTCGTTGGCGGCGTTCTGCATATCCCGATCGAGCGTCACCTGGATGCGAACACCGCCGGCGTACAACTGTCGAGGAGCGACGTTCTGCTCGAGGATCTGCTGCACCTCTTCGAAAAAGTGCGGCGCGATCCCGCTGATCACGCGCACCTTGGCGGAAACCTTCACCTTCTCAGCAGCGTCCGCTTGCGCCTGCGTGATGTAGCGCTCACGCACCATCAAGCCGAGGACGGTGTTGCGCCTGTTCGTTGCCGCGACCACATCATGAGCGGGATCGTAGAGCTCCGGTGCGCGGATGATGCCGGCCAGAAGCGCCGACTCCGCGAGGGTCAGCTTCTTCGCGGAATGCCCGAAGTACGTCAGCGACGCCGCCTCGACGCCGTAGGCGCCGCGACCGAAATAGATCGTGTTCAGATACAGCTCGAGGATCTCATTCTTCGACCGGGTGTGGGCCAGCTTCAACGCGATGATCGCTTCGCGCGCCTTCCGCAGGAGTGACGGCTGGTTCCCGACGAACGCGTTCTTCACGTACTGCTGCGTGATCGTGCTGCCGCCCTGGTGACCGTGACCGAAGATGTCCGAGAACGCCGCGCGCGCGATGCCTCCGACCGATATCCCGGGATTGCTGTAGAAGGTGCGATCCTCGGTCGCGATGACCGCATGCTGAAGGTCGAGCGGCATGTTGCCAATCGGGATCGAGATCCGATGGGCGTCGCTGTGGATCGTCCCGATCAGATGGCCGTGATCGTCGAAGACTTGGGCCGATTGAGCGGTGGAGATGTCGTTCGGCTTGGGGATGCGCGCGAACGCGTACGCCACGAAGAAGAGAAGAACGAGCAGCGCGAGTGGTCCAAGGATGAGAAGGGCCACCCATTGCTTCCAGCCGCTCGGCCGGGGAAGGAAGCGGAAAAGCCGGCGCCGAGCGCGCCCCGAGGCAGCGCGCCCGGCCTTTTGTTTCCCTTTTTTGGTGATGGTCACTCGTATCCCGGGGCTATCCCTACCCGGGAATCGGCAGCGGGTATCTCAGACAAACCTAATAACTGCGTACGCATGGCCGTAGGATCAGACGGCGTGCTTGTGTCCTGAGAGGTAGCTGCGAACCAAATGGTTCCACGAGCACGAGGTGCACACCTCGACCACGTAGCAGGCGAATTCCCCGAAACGCTCGCGCAGCTCGAGAAGATCCGAGCGCCTCCGGACGCGTCCGTTCTCCCTGCCCTTCAGCTCTTTCCCGTAGGTGTAGAAGAGCACCCGCAGCCCCGGCTGCTCGCAGATGGGGCAGGCTTCGCCGGTCTCTTCGCCGATGAACCTGGCCGCTCGCATCAACTCCGGATGGGCGTCGCAGACGTCGGCAACCGAGCGAAGGCCGCTGCGAAGATCTCTCAGCAGCGCCCTCCGGGCCATCCGGTAATCAACGGTCGGCATGGTCGCGTCATTGTATCGAGCGGCCGCAAACCGGCCAGAATGGTTGCGACTCGATCGTGCGTGTTGGTCGAAAAGACGAGTATTGGGCTTGCGTCGCGAAAAGGTTGACCGTCCGGATAGTCTTATGGCGCGAGGAGATGGTCAGATGAGGCGTATCCGTTCGAGCGTGCTTATTTCGGCGATCATCGCTGTGGCCGCCTCCCTTGCGCCGGGCGGAGCGCGTGCCGCGGAAACGCTCATCCAGCCGGGCGCGGAAGTGTTCTCCTCGGTCGGCCAGTGCACCCTCAATTACGTGTTCCGCAACGGTGCCACGCTCTACATCGGCACGGCCGGGCACTGCTCCCAGCATGTCGGCGACGTGATGACCGACGCCAACAGCGGGCGGATCGGGACGGTGGCGTTCCGGATCCAGTCGGGTGACGACGACTTCACACTCATCCAGATAGATCCTGCGCGCTACGGCGAGGTGAGCTCGTCCGTTCGGAACTGGGGCGGGCCCACCGGGTCGACCGTCTCCACAGAGACGAGCATCGGCGACATCCTTCTCTTGTCCGGGTACGGGGTGGGATTCTCGGTGCTCGACCAAACACGAGGGCGGCCGGGGATCCTTGCGGACGACACTCCGACCGCATATTTCGCCGAGCTGCCCGCGATCTTCGGCGACAGCGGCGGGCCGGTCATCGAGGCGTCGACCCACAAGGCGCTCGGCATCGTGTCCGGCATCGGCGTGACCGTCCCTCCGTCAACACTGCTCGGCCCGACCGTGGAGGGGACCCTCAACACGCTTGCCGCGCACGGGTTCCCGGTCCAGCTCGTCACCGGCTAGCCTGCGGGAACCCGCCCGAACCGGGCCTTCCGGTCCAACTTGACCCTCTCCAGCTCCCCGCTACAATACTGGGTGCGATATATCGGTCCGATATATCGAAACGCGTGAACAAAGAAGGGGTATCGGGTGCTTGAGCTTGCGGTTCTGGGTCTCCTGAAGGAGAAGCCCATGTACGGCTACGAGGTGAAAAAGCGCCTCGACGAGCGACTTGGGCATACCTGGAAATTCTCGTATGGGTCGCTCTATCCGACCCTCAAGAAGCTGTCCAAGGTCGAAGCCGTCGAGCTGGAGTTCCCCGACGGCGAGACGCTGACGCGGAAGAAGAAGATCGTCTACCGGATCACGCCGAAAGGCGAAGCGATATTCGAGGCGCTCCTCGACGAATCCGGTGCTTCCGCAACGGAAGACCGAGAAGCATTTATGTTGCGACTCGCTTTCTTCCGTTACACGAAGCCGGAAACCAGGCGCAGGCTGCTCGAGCGACGCCGCGGGTACCTGCAGGATCGCTTGGCGAAGATGAAGGAGTCACTGAAAACGCTCCGCGAGCGCGTGGACGCGTACTCGCTCGAGCTCATGCAGTACGGCGCGAACGAGACCGAGCACGACATCCACTGGCTTGAAGGGATGATCGAGGCCGAGCGCAACGGAGCCGACGGAAGTCAACCCGGGACCGATCCATCACGGTTCGGTGTGCTGAGGGGAGAAACCACATGAAGGAACGAAAAGTGCGGGTAGGGATCGTCGGGGCAGGGAACTGCGCGTCGGCGCTCGTCCAGGGCGTGCACTTCTACCACGACGCGGACCCGGCCGACGATGTGCCCGGCTTGATGCACATCGAGCTCGGCGGGCTTCACGTGCGCGACATCGAGTTCTCGGTCGCGTTCGACGTGGACGCGAAGAAGGTCGGCCGCGACCTGTCTGAGGCGCTCGTCGCAGAGCCCAACAACACGATCAAGTTCGCGGACATCCCGCCGCTGGACGTCGAGGTTCTCCGCGGGCCGACGCTGGACGGGCTCGGCCAGTACTACCGCGAGGTCATCACGGAATCGCCGGCGCCGGTGGTCGACGTAGCGGCCGCACTCCGTGCGACTCAGACCGATGTCTTGGTTTCGTACCTGCCGGTCGGTTCGGAAGCAGCGGCGCGCTTTTACGCCGAGGCTGCCCTGCAGGCCGGAGTCGCGTTCGTAAACTGCATGCCGGTGTTCATCGCTTCGACGCCCGAGTGGGCGCAGCGTTTCCGCGAAGCGGGTGTCCCGATCGTCGGCGATGACATCAAGAGCCAAGTGGGCTCGACGATCATCCACCGAACCCTAGCCAAGCTGTTCGAGGACCGCGGCGTCAAGATCGAGCGCATGTACCAGCTGAACTTCGGCGGCAACATGGACTTCATGAACATGCTCGAGCGCGAACGCCTGATCTCGAAGAAGATCTCCAAGACGCAGGCGGTCACGTCGAACATCACGCAAGACATGCAGAAGGAGAACATCCACGTCGGTCCCTCCGACCACGTCCCGTGGCTCGAGGATCGCAAGTGGGCGCACATCCGGATCGAAGGGAAATCTTTCGGCGAGGTGCCGTTGACGGCGGAGCTCAAGCTGGAAGTGTGGGACTCGCCGAACTCCGCAGGCATCGTCATCGATGCAGTGCGTATCGCGAAGCTCGCGTTGGAGCGAGGCATCGGCGGCCCGTTGATCGGCCCGTCCGCATACTTCATGAAGTCTCCGCCGGAGCAGTATCCGGACGAGGTCGCGCGACAGATGGTCGAGCGATTCATCGCCGGCGAGCCTGCGATGAACGGGAACGGAAACGGGAGCCGGAACGGCAACGGCAAGGTGCACCTCGATGCCGCCGAGCTCGCGAAGTTCGGAACCCACGCCCACTGACGAGATGAACGAGGGACCGGCCGGCCCGTCCGGTCCGGTCGCCTCGACTCGGTCCGGCAACCCGCAACGGTCCACCCGGGACCAGGTTCGACGGCTTTTCACTGCGAGCGGCTTCCGTCGATTTTTCGCGACCCGGATGATCTCGCAGCTCGGTGACGGCGTCTTCCAGCTGTCCGCCGGCGCGGTCTTGCTCTTCGATCACCCCGGTAAGAATCCCGCACTGGCGCTACTCGGCGTTTTCGCGGTGGCCTTGGTTCCCTACAGCGCGCTCGGCCCTTTCGTCGGCGTGTTCATCGATCGATGGGAACGTCGCAAGATCCTGACGTGGGTCCCCGTCGGGCGCGCGCTGTGCGCTGCGACGATCCCCGCTGCCGTTCTGCTGGGAAAGCGCGGCTGGGCCTTCTATCTCGTCGTGCTGGTCGTGCTCTCATCCAATCGGTTCTTCCTGGCAACGATGTCAGCCGTCCTGCCGCAGCTCGTGGAGGAGGAGGACTTGCTTGTCGCGAACACGGTCGCGACGACCGGGGGGAGCATCGCCAACGTCGTCGGGCAGGGACTCGGCGCGGGGATCTCGGCCGTCACCGGCGGCACCTTCGCGTCGGCGGTCTCCGGCGTTGCTTTCGCCGGGAGCGCCGTGACGGCGCGCGCGGTCCCGGTCCACCGAGGCTTCACGCCCGAGCGCGCGCCACTATGGCGTGAGCTGAGAGACGTCGTCGCGGAGATGGTCGACGGCGCGCGCATCGTCGCACGCAACGCGCGCGTGGTCTACGCGCTCGCCGCGATCACGATGATCCAGCTGCTCGTCGGCGCGATGAGCGGCGTGCTCGTTTACTTCTTCATCCACGTTTTACAGCTGAAGGTCGGTTCCGCCGCCTTCGTCCTCGGTGTGCTCGCTGCCGGCATCGGAGCCGGTGTTGTTCTCGTGCCGTTCATCGCCAGGCGCATGCGGCACGACCGGCTCGTCCCGCTGGCATTCGCGGTCGGCGGCCTGGGTAACCTGATCGCGGCACCACACTTCTCGAAGCTGAACGCTCTGATCGGCACGGTGTTGGTCGGGATCTCGTACGCGCTCGCGAAGATCCCGGTCGACACCATCGTGCAAGAAGAGATGGCGGACATGGTCCGCGGCCGCGCCTTCTCGCTCTACGACATGATCTTCAACCTCGCGCGTGTCGTGGGGATCGGAGTCATCGGGTTCGCGTACGAAGAGCACGCCGACAGTGGGATGCTCGTCTGGGGAATCGCTGCCGTTTTCTTCTTAGCTGCGCTGTCATTCGGCATATGGGAAAGGAGTCGGGAGATGGGTCTCAAAGGATGGTGGGCGCGTCGAAAGAATCGCGCACCGAAGCCGGAGGACATGCTCCAACCCGGCGAGATCGTGACCGTGCGCGCGTACGCCGGATCACGGGCGGACGAGGAGCCGCGCGCGATCGTCGTCGGGGGGCACGAGGTGCCGATCCAAGCGATCGACTGGCGTGCGATCGTCGAGGAGTCGGGCCGGCGCGCGCGCGTTTTCGTCGTCCGAGCAGCCGGTCGACGCGTCCGGCTCAGCCAGCACGAGGACGACACCGGGTGGCAGATCGAACGGGTTGGGCCCCTGCCGCGCGGGCAGGCTGACTAGTCACCCGCTCGGACACGGCGTCCCCCCGAAAGTGCCTGGTCCGGGGCAATTCCTCGTTCACGGAGCGGCACGGGGCGTGTCGTACCCTCGGTCGAAGATGGCCCCTCGGGACCATCAAATGGACATCATTTGCTTCCGAGCGTCGTTGAAGAGGGTAAGGAGTTGCAAGGAGAGCGATGAAGCTCGGCCGCTACGTTCGCCCGCTGCGCACCGTCCGCGCGCGCAAGCGACCGCATGTCGCCTTCGTTCTGTCGGGGGGCGGCGTTCTGGGCGCGGTCCAGGTCGGCCAGCTGCGCGCGCTGATCGAAGCTGGAATCGTCCCCGACGTGCTCATCGGCACGAGCGTGGGCGCGCTCAACGCTGCCGCGGTCGCCGCCGATCCGACCCCGGCCGGCGTCGATCTGCTCGCCGACGTGTGGCTCTCGCTCCACGGTGACGATCTCTTCCCGGGCACGCGCGTTCAGCGCGCGATGCACTTCGTGCGCAAAGGCGACCACCTTTACTCCAACGAAGGGATCAGTGCGCTCGTCCGCAAGCTACGCGTTCGGTCGTTCGAAGAGATGCAGAAGCCGCTCAGCATCGTCGCAGCAAATCTGCGCACGGGCGCAGAGCACGTCTTCGAGTCCGGGCCGATCGCGCCTCCGCTCATCGCCACGACTGCGCTGCCCGGCATCTTCCCACCTGTTCTCATCGACGGTGAGCTCTACGTCGACGGCGGCATCGTCAACAACGTTCCGATCTCCGTGGCTGTTGAGCTTGGTGCTCGCCGGATCTACGTGTTGACGTGCGGCGCGCCGAAGCCGACGACACTGGAGATCCGACGGCCGCTCGACGTGCTGCTTCAAGCGTTCGCGCACTCGCGCGCGGCCAGGGTCGACCTCGATCTCCGGCGTTTCGCCGACGCCGCCGACCTCCGCTTCGTGCCGCCGCCGAGCCCGCGGCCGATCCGCTTCAACGACACGTCGCATACCCAGCAGCTGATGAGCGAGGGATACGAGCTGACACGCGCGTTCCTCGGTCAAGGTGAGCGCGCCGCCGCGCGCGCCTAGAACATCCGCAGCGATCGCAGCGGCTTGTAGCGCGCACGTACGACTCCAATGAGATCCCCGCGAGCAGCCGGCCCCGTCGTTCTGCTGTCGGTGGACGCGGCAGCGTTATCGCCCGTGAGCCAGATCTCATCGGCGGCCGGCCCTTGCCCTCCCGTCGCCGATACGCGTTTCACGATCTCGATCTCTTCACGACGCACGACGACGAGCTGGCCGGCGCGCGGCTCACCGGGACGGAGCGGCCGCACGGCAAGGAGATCGCGCGGTCGCAAGGTCGGAAGCATGCTCGTGCCCTCGACGCGAACGGGGAACCACCCACGGCAGGCGCGCGCGAAGGCGACGACGGCAACACCGACGATGGCGAGACCGGATCGCTTCTTCATGCTGAGATGCTAGCCCTTCGTGCAGGGTGGTATACCTCCGAGTGAGGAGATCTCGAGGGGAGGAATCGCATGGATATCAACAGCTGGCTGTCGCCGAAACGCGTCGTTCATGCGCACTGCGACCTGCCGTGCGGTGTCTACGATCCGGCGCAGGCGAGGATCGAAGCTGAGTCGGTGAAAGCGTGCCAGGAGAAGTACGACGGGTCGGACGACCCGATCTTCAAAGAGCGCGCCGTCACGATCAAGGAGCAGCGCGCCGAGCTCGTGAAGCACCACTTGTGGGTGTTGTGGACCGACTACTTCAAGCCGGAGCATCTGGAGAAGTACCCGGAGCTCCACACATTGTTCTGGAACGCGACGAAGGAAGCCGGCGCCGCCAAGAAGTCGAACGACCCGAACCAGGGCCAGAAGCTGCTCGATCAGATCAACGAGATCGACAAGATCTTCTGGGACACCAAGAAGTAAAAGCTGCACACGAAGAGAGGGCCGCGCGCGGCCCTCTCTTTTCGTTGCTGATGGCTAGTGTTTATACGAGTACACGCCGCAGAACGTCCCTTGCGGGTCGGCGAACATCGCGATCTTCAGCCCGCCGCTCATCTCGGTCGCCGGCATGATCGCCGTTCCGCCAAGCTCGACCGCACGATCGAGGTAGCCCTGCTGATCGTCCGACTCGGCCCAGATTGCGACGCCGGGCTGCTTCATCGGGTTCGCCGTGATGCCGCCGTTGATCCCTTGTCCGCCTGCATCCACCTCGCCGTAGACGTAC
>VAYV01000223.1 GCA_005883175.1 Actinomycetota bacterium | reverse complement strand
CTCGTTCCTTCAGGAGCGGGATCAACACGTTGATGTGCGACTTCTCGACGACGGTTTCGACCGCGTAGTCGTCTCCCGACGTCAGCTTGGAGATCGTCGGTGCCTTGATCGCCGGCAGGATGTCGAGCACGCCGGCCAGCGACGCTTCCGCAACGTTCAGCTTCACGAGCACCCGGCCGCGCGCGGCCAGAACGCCGAGGAGCAGGATCTGGACGTCGGTCATCGCCTGGCGCTTCGCCGTATCGGCCGCCGACGCCCGGTTGGCGATCAGGAGCGTCGGCGAGTCGACGAACGTCTCGACGATCTTGAGGCCGCTCCGTCGAAGCGAGGACCCCGTCTCCGTCGCCTCGACCACGGCGTCCGCGATGTCCGGCACCTTCGCTTCGGTCGCGCCGTAGGAGAGGAAGACGTGGACCGGGATGCCGAGCTTCTCGAACGCACGTGTGGTGATGTTGAGGTACTCGGTCGAGATACGCGAATTCGCGGGGAGCTGGTCGGCGCGCTCGATCGGAGAATCTTTCGGAACAGCGAGCACGATCCGCACGCGGCCGCCCACGCGTCCCGCGTCCCCGAGCTCGCAGAGGATCTCGACGTCGCTCTGCGTCTCTTCGATCCAGTCTCTACTCGTGATCCCGACGTCGAACAGCCCCTCTTCGATGTAGCCCGGGATCTCCTGGGGGCGAAGGATGGAGACGCGATCGATCCTGGGATCGACGATGGACCCGTGATAGTCGCGGTCGGAACCTCGCTTCAGGGCGAGGTCGGCCTGCTCGAGCAGCGCCAGCGTGTTCGCTTCGAGCGAGCCTTTGGGGATGACCAGCCGCAGCACGGGCGGATGCTATCAGAGGGGTCCGGCGTCCTCGGCCGGCTTTTCGAGCCGGCGCATCAACGCGGCCATCTCGATGGCGGTGGCCGCCGCGTCCCAGCCTTTGTTGCCCTCGGCCCCACCGGCGCGCGCATCGGCCTGCGCGCGGTCGTCCGTCGTAAGGACGCCGAGTGAGATCGGGATGCCGGTCTCCAGCATCGCGCTCATCAAGCCGCTCGCAGTCTCGGTGGAAACGAAGTGGAAGTGCGGCGTGCCGCCGCGGATGATGCAGCCCAGAGCAACGACGGCGTCGACCCCGCGCGTCTCTGCGATCGCGCGCGCCGCAAGCGGCAGCTCGAACGATCCCGGCACCCACTCGACGGGGACATCGGAAGCGCCGCTGGCCGCAAAGCATTCGAGCGCCCCTTCCACCAGGCGCTCGGTCACCTCGTGGTTGAAGCGAGAAGCCACGATGGCGAACCGCAAACCGCGCGCGTCGAGCGGCTGGTCAGGGGGCTTCATCCGGCCCGACAACGGGCTCGCCTCCGGCAACCAGGTCGTTGATCTCGAGGTCGTGACCCAGCTTCTCTTTCTTGGTCCGAAGGTACGCGATGTTGTGCTTGGTCGCGAGGGTCTGGAGCGGGACGCGCTCAACGATCGCCAAGCCGTACCCCTCCAGCCCCGCGCGCTTCGTCGGATTGTTGGTCAACAACCGCATCGATTTCACGCCGAGGTCGACGAGGATCTGCGCACCGACGCCGTAGTCGCGCGGGTCGGGCGGGAAGCCGAGCGTCATGTTCGCTTCGACGGTGTCCTGGCCGCTCTCTTGCAGCTGGTACGCGCGCAGCTTGTGCAGCAAGCCGATGCCGCGCCCCTCGTGCCCGCGGATATACACGAGCACCCCTCTCCCCTCGTCGGCGATCTGCGCGAGCGCGTTCTCGAGCTGCGTTCCGCAGTCGCAGCGCAACGAGTGGAAGACGTCGCCGGTCAGGCACTCGGAATGCATGCGCGTGAGGACGGCCGTGCCATCGGAGATGTCGCCGATCGTCAGCGCGATGTGATGTCGTCCGTCGAATGACTGGTAGCCGATCGCGACGAACTCGCCGTACCGCGTCGGCATTTTTGCCACCGCTTCGACCTCCCGGCGCACGAGCGTTTCGTGGCGCCGGCGGTACGCGATGAGGTCGGCGATCGAGATCAGCTTCAGCCCGTGCTGCGCAGATGCGCGCGCAAGGGGAACGTGTGACCCGGTTTCCGGAAGTCCTCCGGGACCGCGTTGGCGTCGAGCACCTTGCGGACGGTCGCTGCTCGGTCGTAGGCCGAGATCCCCGTGCTTCCGTTCGCGAGATCGATCGGAACGCTGAACGCAGTCTCGTGCGTCGATGCCAGCTCGGGAACCATCGGAGGGATCGCCAGCTGGTCGAGGCGCTCGGCGACTATCGGCATGCAGATCAAGCCGCGCCCGTGTGTCGCCATGAAGTTGACGATCTCCGGTGTGACGCGCTCCGCGGCGATGATGAAGTCGCCTTCGTTCTCGCGGTCTGCATCGTCGACGACGACGACGATCTTCCCTTCGCGGATGTCGGCGACTGCCTCTTCGATCGTAGCGAACATGTCGGCTTTAACGGCGCCGCTTCGCCGGCTTGGAGGCCGGTCGCTTCGCGGTTCGCTTCGCGGCCGGAACCGGCCGTTTCGCCGGCGTCTTCTTCGCCGTGCTCTTCGGCGCCGGCCGCGAGCGCGACGGGGTGACCGGAGGTGTGTGCGCGACCGGTCGCGTCGGGGGCGGCTTGGGAGCAGCCGGCCGTGGCGACTCCGCGCGCTCCTTCGGCTGCTCTTCGAAGATCGTGAACGTCGGGCGCGGTGTGCGCGCAGCCATGTGGCGCTCGACGTACTTCGATATCACGTCGACCTCGACGTTGACCGAGGCGCCTTGTCCCTTGCGGCCCAGCGTGGTCACCGAGACGGTGTGCGGGATCAGCGCAACGCGGAAGCGGTCGCGATCAACCGCGACAACGGTGAGGCTCACGCCGTCCATTGAGACCGACCCTTGCGGCGCGAGGTAACGGGTCAGCTCGAAGGGCACGGTCACTTCGAGCACCTCCTGCGCGCCGACGCGCCGGCGGCTGCGGACGAGCCCTACAGCGTCAACGTGACCTTGCACGATGTGGCCGCCGAGCCGGTCGGTCGCGCGGACGGGGCGCTCGAGGTTGACGTCCTCACCGACCTCGAGGATGCCGAGGTTCGTGCGGGCGACCGTCTCGGGAACGAGGTCGCACGCGAACGCTTCCTCGTTCCGCTCGGTGACCGTGACGCACGCGCCGTTGACGGCGACCGAGTCGCCGATCTGCAGCTCACCGACGATCTCCGGCGCATGCACCTCCAGCCGAGCGCCGCCGCCGCGGCGCATGAGCCGGACGACGCTTCCTTGGTATTCCACGATCCCTGTGAACATCAGACTCTCGGCCTCGCTTCGATCTTGACGTCGGCGCCGGTCCGGCGCACGGATGTGATGGTGAGCTCGCGCGCGTCCGCGATGTTCGGCGCGACGAGGCCGGCGATGGCACTGAGCCCGACCTGTCCGAGCAGCTTCGGCGCGATGTAGAAAACGTATCGGTCGACGAGGCGGCGCTCGACCAGATCGCCGATCAACGTCGGGCCGCCCTCGACGAGTGCGTCGGTGATCTCGCGCGACCCCAGCTCCTGGAGGAGAGCTGCAAGATCGACGCGCCCCTCCAGCGCCGGAACGCGCACGGCCTCTGCGCCGCGCGCGCGGATCGCTTGCACCGATTCCTCGGAAGCCTTCGCGGTGGTCAGGACGAGGGTCGGAGCTGCGTCGTCGAGCACCGTGGCCGTCAACGGTGTGCGAGCCGCCGAGTCCACCACGATCCGCAGCGGCTGCGGACCCGTGTAGCCGCGCAGCCGGCAGGTGAGCGCAGGGTCGTCGGCCAGCACGGTGCCGATGCCTGCGACGACCGCGTTCGACCACGCGCGCATCCGGTGCGCGTCTCGCCGGGACGCGAGGCCCGTTACCCATTTCGACGACCCGTCGGCAGCGGCGACGCGTCCATCGAGCGTCGAGGCGATCTTGACGGTGACGAACGGCGTACGTGTCTTGATCCACTTGGCGAAGCCTTGGATCAACGACCGCGCTTCTTCTTCGAGCAAACCGGTCCTGACCTCGATGCCCGCGCCGGCGAGCGCGCGTACCCCCGCGCCCACTTCGATCGGGTTGGGATCCGTGGTTGCGATCACCGCGCGCGCGATACCGGACTCGACGAGCTGGGGCGCGCACGGCGGCGTTCGCCCCTCGTGGGTGCACGGCTCCAGCGTGAGATAGATCGTCGCGCCACGTGCGCGCGCGCCTGCTGCCGCGAGCGCTTCGACCTCGGCGTGCGCGCGTCCCGCGCCCTGGTGCCACCCCTCGCCGACGATCTCGCCGTCCGAGACGACGACCGCTCCGACCGGAGGATTCGGCGCGGTTCGGCCGCGCCCGCGCTCGGCGAGGCGGAGCGCCCGGCGCATCAAAATGGTGTCTCGGTCGGTCACGTTGTCACTATACCAGTGGGTAACCGGCCGTTATTTCGGGGGTTTTTCGCCTTTCAGGCGCCGTCTTCGGCGCTGCCGCGGCGGTCGATCGCGTACACGCTGCCGGGACGTTTCTTCGAGAAGCTCTTCATCTCCGTGGCGACCTCCACGAGCTCCCGATAGTCCTTCACGGGATGGTGCTCGTTGGTCGCCGCTCCGATCGACACGCTGAGGAGGGGGTATTCGAGCTCCCTCCCGAGGCGGTCGGTCACGACCACAGTGCCGCGCGTCGCGTCCTCGGGGTCGTACAGGTCCTTCACGTCCTTGTCGAAGCGCGCGACGATCGCTTGGGAGAGGGTTTCGCAATCGTCGGCCGACGTCAGGACGACGAAGTCGTCTCCACCGATGTGTCCGATGAACTGATCGTCCGTGGTTGCCTCGCGTAGGACCGTCGCGAGGTAGTTGATCGCGCTGTCGCCCCGGATGAACCCATACCGGTCGTTGAACGCTTTGAAGTTATCGAGGTCGAGCCAGAGTACGGCGAAGGTCTCCCCGTCGGCGACGCGGCGTTGCATCTCGGCCTCGATCTGGACGTTGCCCGGCAGACCGGTGAGCGGCGAAACGGAACGCATCTCACGCGTCCGACGAAGCGTCGTCTTCACGCGTGCGACCAGTTCCATCGGGTCGAACGGCTTCGAGATGTAGTCGTCGGCTCCGGCCGTCAGCCCGAGCACCTTGTCCGCAGACATCGACTTCGCCGTCAGCATGATGATGCACACGCCGCTCGTCCTGCCGTCCGTGCGGAGGCGCTGGCACACCTGGTAGCCGTCGAGCTTCGGCATCATCACGTCGAGGAT
>VAYV01000218.1 GCA_005883175.1 Actinomycetota bacterium | reverse complement strand
CCCGCCGGCCCCGTAGCCCTCGTAGAAAACCCGCTCCCAGTTTTCCCCCGCGAGGTCGCCCGACGCGCGCTTGATGGCCCGGTCGATGTTGTCCTTCGGCATCGACGCGTCCTTCGCGCGCTGGATCGCATCTGCGAGCGTCGGATTGTTCTCGGGGTTCGGATCCCCTTGCCGTGCGGACACCTCGATCGCGCGCAGCAGCTTCGCGAAGAGCTTTCCGCGCTTGGCATCTGCCGCGCCCTTCTTTTCTTTGATGCCCTTCCAGTGACTGTGGCCGCCCATCGCGCACAAGGGTAGCAGCGGCGATTGGGTCACGTCCGTTCGGGTACGGGTTACAGAAGGAGGTGAGTGCCATGCCGATCAAAGGCACGAAGAAGGAGAAGCGTCAGTACCAGAAGATCAAGAAGAGCGCGCAGAAGTCGGGCCGCTACGGCGGCAGAGCGGAGGAGGTCGCCGCTCGGACGGTCATGAAGAAGCGGCGTCAGAAGGGGAAGGCCAAGAGCAAGACGTCGAGCGGCCGTCCCCGCAAGTCTGCCAAGCGATCGGCGGGGAAGACCACACGCAAAACGACTCGCGCGAAGAAAGCGGCCGCCGGGCGCAAGGGAGGCCGCAAGACGGCCCGCCGCCGCGCGAAGAAGAGCTAGCCGCGCACCGAGCGCCGGTAGTGGAGGTGCACGAAGCCACTGTCGAAGCGGCGCTCGTCGATCAATTCGAGATCGAGTCGGACGTTATCGGGCAAGGACGCCGTGCCGCCTCCTATCACGACCGGCGCGAGAAAGAACCGATACTCGTCGACGAGGCCCGCGCGGATCGCTTCGGCGGCGAGGTGTGGTCCTCCGATCGAAACAGGGTCCAAGACGCGTTCGATGCGCGTGCGCCGGCTCGCCGGCTTCTCAAGGGTTTTCGAGAAGACGACTTTGTCGGCCGCGCGCCATATCTCGGCGTAGTCGCGGATGACCGAAGGCTGCTCGTCGAGATCCATCGTCTCCCAGGCCACCATGGTCTCGTACAACTTTCGACCGTAGAGATACGTCCCAATCGGCCGCTCGAGATCGTTGACGAATGCGTGCACCTCTTCGTCGGGCGCCGCCCAGTCGAAGTTCCCGCTCTCATCGTTGACGTAGCCGTCGAGCGACGCGATCGCCGTGTAGATCAGCGTGGCCACGAGGGCTAGACCAGATCGATGAACAATCGGTGGAGACGATCGTCGCCGGTCAGCTCGGGGTGGAACGCCGCGAGCAGGATCTGGCCCTGGCGCACGATCACCGGCTCATCGTTGTGCCTTGCAAGCACGTCGACCTCATCCCCGACGCGTTCGACACGAGGCGCGCGGATGAAGACCGCGCGCATCTCCCCTATCCCTCGGACGTCGATGTCGGCTTCGAACGACTGTACCTGACGGCCGTACGCGTTGCGCCGAACGTCGACGTCGACGACGCCGAGGATCGGTGGCTCGCCGTCGGTGATCGTGCGCGCGCACGCGATCATGCCGGCGCACGTGCCGAAGATCGGAAGCCCGTCCTGCGCGCGCTGCCGCAACGGTTCGAGCAGCCCGTACTCCGTCGCCAGCTTCCGGATCGTCGTCGATTCCCCACCGGGGATGATGAGCGCGTCGGCCGCAGCAAGCTCGGATTGCGTTCGCACATCGAACGGATCCGCGCCGGCGCTGCGGACGGCGCGCGCGTGCGCTTCGAAGTCGCCCTGGAGGGCGAGAACGCCGACCTTCACCAGCCGCGTTCGGCGAGCCGCTCCGACTCGGGCATGGAGCGGACGTCGAGGCCGCGCATCGGCTCGCCGAGCCCACGCGTGACCTTGGCCAGCACGTCGGGGTCGTTGTAGTACGTCGTTGCCTCAACGATCGCCTTCGCGCGCGCAGCGGGGTCGTCGCTCTTGAAGATGCCGCTGCCGACGAAGACACCTTCGGCGCCGAGTTGCATCACGAGGGCGGCGTCGGCAGGCGTTGCGACGCCGCCGGCACAGAAAAGCACGACCGGGAGCCGGCCGGCGTCGTGGACCTCTCGCACCAGCTCATACGGCGCGCGCAGCTCCTTCGCCGCGGTCATGAGCTCCTCCGGCGGCATCGCGTGGAGACGCTTGATATCGCCGGTGATCGAACGCAGGTGGCGCACCGCTTCGACGATGTTGCCCGTCCCGGCTTCGCCTTTCGAGCGGATCATCGCCGCGCCCTCGCCGATGCGGCGCAACGCCTCGCCGAGGTTCGTCGCCCCGCACACGAACGGCACCACGAAGTCCCACTTGTTCACGTGGAACGCCTCGTCGGCCGGCGTCAAGACTTCGCTTTCGTCGATGTAGTCGACGCCGAGCGCTTGCAAGATCTGTGCCTCCACGAAGTGGCCGATGCGCACCTTCGCCATGACCGGGATCGTGACCGACGCCATGATCTGTTCGATCTTGTTCAGGTCCGCCATGCGCGCGACGCCGCCTTCG
>VAYV01000217.1 GCA_005883175.1 Actinomycetota bacterium | reverse complement strand
CATCACCGAGACCGACGCGTACCTCGAGGCCCACAAGGACGCGGCACCGCCGGTTCGCCGCTACCTGATCGAGAACCGCGACGACGCGGCGCGGGCCCTCAACGCCCGGGCGCTCGACGCTGCGGCCGGGGCGGCCGGGGCGGCCAAGGAATAGCCGCCCGGAGGGCCCGCGTTCTTGAAAGCGCCCCGACGGGGTAGATTGTCAAAGGGACATTCTGGAAATCGGAGGTTGCGAGGATGGGCAGCACGACGGCTACGGTGACGGACTCTGACTTCGAGCATGAAGTCTTGAAGAGCGCGACCCCCGTTCTCGTCGACTTCTGGGCGGAGTGGTGTGGTCCCTGCCATATGGTGGCTCCCGTCATCGATGAGATCGCGAACGAGAACTCCGGCAAGCTCGTCGTTCGCAAGCTCGACGTCGACAACAACCCCGAAACGACGCGCCGTTACGGCGTCCTCTCGATCCCCTCCATGCTGCTGTTCGTCGACGGAGTCGAGAAAGCCCGCATCGTCGGCGCCCGCGGGAAAGCCCAGATCCTGTCAGAGCTGTCCCAGTATCTGGTCTAACACCGTCCGTTCGGACTTGGCTTAAGCACGCGAAGCGTGCGAGAAAGAAGCATGCGCGTCATCCGGGAAGGTGATCGGGGCCGGCAGGTCGCCGACGTCCAGCGCCGGCTCGCGGCGCTCGGCCACCCGGCATCCGACAAGGAGCTGAGCGGCGTCTTCGGACCCGAGACCAAATTGCGGGTCATGGCGTTCCAGCAAGAGCGCGGCCTGAGCGTGGACGGCATCGTGGGCGACGACACCTGGCGCCAGCTCGTCGAAGCGTCGTGGCGGCTCGGCGATCGCGTCTTGTACTTGGCAGCCCCCCACCTTCGAGGCGACGACGTGCGCGACCTCCAAGACCGGCTGGCGACACTCGGGCTCAACTCCGGCCGCATCGACGGGATCTTCGGCGCGCAAACCGAAACGGCGGTTCGCGAGTTCCAACGTAACTACGGGCTTCCGCCGGACGGCATCATCGCCGCGCAATCCGTGCGCGCGCTCACCGGCTTGCCGCGCATGGCGAGCGACCTTCCCATCGGTGTGCTTCGTGAGCGCGAAGCGCTACGACGGCGGACCGCGACGGGAATCGCGGGACTCCGCGTCGTAGTCGATCCCGGCCACGGGGGCGACGACCCCGGATTCGTCGGCCCCGGAGGCGCGCGCGAGGACGTCGTGTGCTTCGCGATCGCGACCGCGCTCGAAGCGGCGCTAACGGCGTCGGGAACGCAGGTCTTCCTCACGCGGCGGCCCGGCGATGGACCGGCAGACGCGGAGCGCGCGACGCTCGCGAACACGCTCGAAGCCGATCTGTTCCTCGCGTTGCACGCAGGCGGCGCCGAGCCGAGCGCGCGCGGCGCGGCCGCGTTCTACTTCGGCCACGAGCGCTTCCACTCCGAGACCGGGATGCGGGTCGCCGAGCTGCTGCTCGAGCACGTGTGCACGCTCGGCTTCATCGACGGACGTGCGCACGCGAAGACTTTCCCCGTGCTTCGCGAGACGAGGATGCCCGCCGTGATGCTGGAAGCCGGGTACATCACGAACCCGGACGAGGAGCGGCTGCTCGTCGATCCGGGATTCCAGCAGCAGCTGGCCGCGGCGATCGCCGAGGGTCTTCGGCGTTTCGCGCGCGAGCCCGCCGGCGTCTAGCGGACCGCGTTCGAGCGGGCCGGCGCCTTCCCCACCGCGGGCTCGTTGTTGAACAGGTTGTCCAGGAACGCCTCGACCGCAGCTTCGACGTTCTTGCTCGCCTTCGCGAGCGAGCCGAGATCGATCCGATACAGGGGGAAACGCGGATGCTCGCGTTTCACGCGGAAGCCGATCGATTCGAGGAACGACGCCGGCACGATGCACGCTTCGTGCTGCCATCCTCTGTCGCCGTAGCACTCGACCGCGCGCTTCCCGCGCGCCTTGGCTTCCTTCAGCACCGCGTGTACGAGCGCCTTGCCGACGCCGCGCCCCGTCGCGTCGGGAAGGATGCGCAGCATCGCGAGGAACAGCGCGTCGCGTGAGATGCGGAGCGGGAAAACGTCCGCGCCGCGGAACGCGTCTTGTGGGCCGAACAGCGCGAACCCCACCGGAGCGCGCGATCGGCCGGCGCATACTCCCAGAAAACACACCCTCGGCACGGGCGCGGAACGTCGTCGAGGGTTGTGTTGGTCAGGTCGCGGATCTGCCGCGCCATCCCCGACCTTCCTTCGCCGGTCCTCGCTGCGATCGATCGCGGCGCGCGAAGACGACGGCGATGAGCCCCAGCACCGCACCGAGCATCGTGGCGATCAGCGCGCGCCGTCCTTCGCCGCCGGGGTTCATCCCCCCAACGCCTTGCGGATCCCCCTCGTCGCTTGCCGGATGCGATGTTCGTTCTCGACGAGTGCGAACCGCACGAAGCGATCACCTGCTCGGCCGAAGCCGACCCCCGGTGACACCGCGACCTTGCCTTCCTTCAACAAGAACTTCGCGAACTCGAGCGAGCCGTCGGCACGGTGTTCCTCCGGGATCTCCGCCCAGACGAACATCGTCGCCTTCGGCGAGGGAACGTCCCATCCCGCGCGCGCCAGGCCTTCGATCAGGGTGTCGCGGCGCGCGCGATACGTGTATCCTCCATCCCGCCATCGAGAACGACTTCGACATCGAGAAGATCTCGACGCCGACGTCCTTCGCGCCGGGTACTTGAAGGAGGCTGGGAGCCTGATACTCGTCGAACGTCAGGTCCGCATACGCGAAATCGTGGATCACGAGCATCTCGTGCTCCTTCGCGAAGGCGACAAGCTGCTCGAAGAACGAGAGGTCAACACAGGTCGTTGTGGGGTTGTGCGGGAAGCTCGTGATGATGAGACGGGGGCGCGGCCATGTTCCTTCGTACGCGTCTTTCATGTTCTCAAAGAAGTCCTGATCCGGTCCGAGCGGAACCGAACGCACATCGGCGCCGGCGAGCGCCACGGAGAACGTGTGGATCGGATAGGTCGGCTCCGGCACCAGACACGTATCGCCCGGCGCAACGAGCGTCCAGGCCATGTGGCTGATCGCTTCCTTCGCGCCCATCGTGCTCATCGCTTCGGTTTCCGCGTCGAGCCTCACGTTGTACCGCCGGTCGTACCAGTCGACGATCGCCTTACGGAGCTTGGGGATCCCCCGACTGGTCGAGTAGCGATGGTTCCGCGGGTTCTCGGCCGCTTCCGTCAGCTTGTCGACGATGTGCGTCGGCGTCGCGAGATCGGGGTTGCCCATACCGAGGTCGATGATGTCCTCGCCGGCGCGGCGCGCGCTCGGCTTGAGATCGTTGACGACGTTGAATACGTACGGCGGGAGGCGATCGATGCGGCGGAATTCCACTAGTGTCCGTTCCCTCCGATGAGTCGCACGATGCGGTCGAGGTCTTCGAAGTCGGCGAACTCGATCGAGATCCGCCCACGGCGGCGGCCCGGCTCGACGACGACGCGCGTTCCCAGGATATCGGACAGCAGCATCTCCGCTTCCAAAATCCCGGCCGACCGCTCCTTCTTCGGATCACGTCGAGCAGCTGCGCGCTCGCGCAACGGTTCGCCCGTGCCGACCATCGACCGGACGAGCTCTTCGGTCTGCCGAACGCTCAAACCGTCCGCGACGATTCGCGCAGCCGCGCGCGATTGCGCCGCGTGATCGGCGAGCGCCGCGATCGCACGCCCGTGCGCGGCACTGAACGTTCCCGCCGCGATGCGCTGTTGAACGTCGGGCGACAGCTGCAACAGGCGGAGCGAGTTCGTCACGGCCGCGCGACTTTTCCCGACTCGATCGGCGATCTCCTCGTGCGTCGCGCCGAAGTCGTCGACGAGCTGACGGAAGGCCGCAGCCTCTTCCAGTGGGTTCAGGTCGACGCGTTGCAGGTTCTCGATCAACGCGTCGCGCAGCATCTGATCGTCGCCGGTCTCTCGGATGATCGCGGGGACGCGAGTGAGGCCTGCGAGACGACACGCGCGCCACCGGCGCTCGCCTGCCACGAGCTCGTACCCTCCGTCGACCGGGCGTACGACGACCGGCTGGAGCAAACCGACGGATCTGATGGATGCGGCGAGCTCCCCGAGCGCATCGTCGTCGATCGCGGTACGAGGCTGGCGCGCGTTCGGCTTGATCTCGTCGATCGCGATGTCGCGCAGCTGCGGGCTGCCGGCGATGCGCACCTCGTGCGGCAGTAACGCCGACAAACCTCGACCCAACCCGCCCTTGAGCTCCGTCATCTGCTCTCCCCCTCAGTCGTCGGTTGGGCCTCCGCTCGCACGATCGGCCAGCGCGATCGCGCTTCGGCGGCAAGCTCCCTGTAGGAGGTCGCCGCGCGAGAGCTTGGGTCGTAACGGATTATCGGTTTCCCGAAGCCGGGCGCTTCGGAGAGGCGAACGCTCCGCGGAATGATCGAGCGGAAGACTGCGTCACCGAAATGACGGCGCACCTCCGCGACAACTTGCTCGGCGAGCTTCGTGCGCGCGTCGAACATCGTCAGCACCACGCCACCGACGCGAAGCGAAGGGTTGAGGCCGTCGCGCACGAGTTCCAAAGTCCTGATGAGCTGCCCTAGCCCTTCAAGCGCGTAGTACTCGCACTGGATCGGAACGACGACTTCGTCGCACGCCGCGAGGGCGTTGATCGTCAGCAGCCCGAGTGAGGGCGGCGAGTCGATGAGAACGAAGTCGTACTCGCCGCGCAACCCGGCGAGGCCTTGGCGGAGCTTGGTCTCGCGCGAGAACGCGCTGACGAGCTCGACCTCGGCGCCGGCAAGATCGATCGTCGACGGCAGAACGTCCAGACCGGCCACGTCGGTGGCGAGGATCGCGTCGGCGCCGCCGCTGCCGCCGAGTAGCTCGTACGTTCCCGCCTTCACCGATCCGCGGTCGATCCCGACGCCGGTGGTGGCGTTGCCTTGCGGGTCGAGGTCCACCAGCAGGACGCGCGCGCCGCCCTCGGCCAAGCACGCTCCCAGGTTCACCGCGGTGGTCGTCTTGCCGACGCCGCCCTTCTGATTGGTGAGGGCGAGGATGATGCTATTACCAGAATCTGCCTTGGTTG
>VAYV01000216.1 GCA_005883175.1 Actinomycetota bacterium | reverse complement strand
GTCGCGCTGACGTCGGGCCGACGCCTGCGCAAGGTTGTCGGGACTTTCGCCGACCTGGAAGCGATCGCGGGGAAGACCGGCGACGACTACCTGCGCGTGATCGTCCGGAGCGACGCGCGCGCCGGACTCGCGGAAGACGTACGCGAGCTGTTCGGCGAGAACACCGTCGACGTGATGATCCAGACCGACGCGGACGTGCAGCTCGGTCTCGATCCGCGCGCGCACGAGACGCGGTCGCCCAAGGAGCTTTTCCGCGAGTACCTCGCGGAGAAGAAGGTGAGCGACGAGCGGGTCCTCGCGCTGTTCGACGACCTGTTCGAGGAGGAGCATGCGTCCGCTCCGGCTTGAGATCTCAGGGTTCAGCGCGTTCCGCGAGCCGGTCGAGGTCGATTTCAGCGACGCGGACTACTTCGCGTTCGTCGGCCCCACCGGCGCCGGCAAGTCGAGCTTGATCGACGCGTTGACGTTCGCGCTGTACGGCTCCATCCCGCGCCTCGCCAAGGGGGCCGTCCTTCCGGTCGTCTCTCAAGGCCGGCAGGAGATGCGGGTTCGCTTCGACTTCGCGGTCGGCGACCGGGAGTACACGGCCGTCCGCGTCGTGCGGAAGCTCGGTGAGGACCGCGCGACGACGAAGGAGGCCCGCCTCGAGCACGCCGACACCGTCCTGGCAGGAGACGCCGACGGCGTCACCGCGGAGGTCGAGCGGCTGCTCGGCTTGGGCTTCGACGAATTCACCCGCTGCGTCGTCCTCCCGCAAGGAGACTTCGCGCGCTTCATGCACGACAAGCCGGCCGACCGTCAGAACCTGCTCGTGAAGCTGCTCGATCTCGATATCTACGAGCGGATGCTGCAGCGCGCGAACCTCCGCGCGGTCGAGGCGGATGTGCGCGCGAAAGCGGAACGGCAACGCCTGGACGACCTGTCGTTCGCGACGGAGGACTCGCTGAAGGCCGCGCGCGCACAGGTCGCGACGCTGACCGCGTTGCAGGAGCGGATCGACGCGGACGAGCCTCGCCTCGTCGAGCTACGTGAAGCGTTCAAGCAAGGCCAAGAGCGGGCGAAGGCGGCGGAGCGGGCCGCAGGGTTGCTCGAGAAGATCGAGACACCCCAGGACGTCGCCACGCTGGCAACGGAGATCGCGCAGGCGGTGGCCGCAACCGACAAGGCCGACGAGGCGGTTGTGCTGGCGGAAACGACGCTCAAAGAGCGGGACGCGGCGCGCGCGGAGCTCCCTGCGCGCGCCCCATTGGATGCGGCGCTCGCGGCCCACACGGGGACCGCGAAGATCTCGAAGGCGCTGGCGGCGGCCCAGAAAACGGTTGCGACGCTGGAGAAAGAACAGCGCAAGGCGGCCAAGGCCGCGACGGCGGCGGAGAAGCTCTCCGACGAGGCAACGGACGGGATGGACGCTGCCCGTTTGCAGCACCGCGCCCACGACCTCGC
Source organism: Actinomycetota bacterium (assembly GCA_005883175.1). Lineage (GTDB taxonomy): Bacteria > Actinomycetota > AC-67 > AC-67 > AC-67 > AC-67. Next base: position 1,054 of record VAYV01000216.1, on the reverse strand, counting down.
GCGGGATCTGGTGGCCGGCGAGCCGTGCCCGGTGTGCGGGCAAGCCGTGCACGAGCTGCCTGCGATCAGCGTGCCGGCCGATCTCGAGGCGGCCGAGAAGCGAGCGGCAGACGCGCGCGCGGCGCACAAGACCGCAGCCGAAGAGATCGTCCGGATCGAGCGGGACGCCGCCGTAGCTGTCGACCGCGTCACCTCTTTGCAAGAAGACGCGGCCGCCCTCGCCGACGCGCTCTCCGGTCACCCGAACGCCGAAGCCCTGACCAAGCAGCTCGGCGAGATCGAAGCGGCCGAGAAGGCACTCGATGCGGCGCGGCGTGACGCCGACGCGGCGCGCGCAACCGCGCGAAAGGCACGCGCGACGGCGGAGACGGCAGAGAAGGCAGTTGCGCGGGCGCGCAGAACTCTCGACGCTGCGCGCGACGGCGTCGCCGAGTTCGCCCCTCCCCCACTCTCGCGCGAAGACCTCGCCACTGACTGGAACGCGTTGACCCTGTGGGCGCGCGAGGAAGCATCGAGACGCCGCGCCGGTGCAACCGACGCCCTCGAAGCCGCTCGAACGGCGAAAGAGGAGGCGGACGCGTTGATCGACGCGCAGCGGCAGGCGTGCATCGACGCCGGTATCGAAGACGTGACCAACCCGCGGGACAACACGCTGAAAGCAATCGAGCGGACGCGGGAACGCGCCGCGCAGATCGAGCTCGCCCTCGAGAGCGCGAAAGAGATCGGCCAGATGGTGCGCGCTCTCGAGGAACGAGGCGTCGTGTCTCGCGAGCTCGGCAAGCACCTGAAGGCCAACGCATTCGAGCGGTGGGTCCTTCGCCAAGCCCTCACGACGCTGGTCGACGGTGCGACGGGGATCATGCTCGAGCTGTCTTCGGGCCAGTACTCGCTCTCGCTCGACAAGCAGTTCAACTTCGCCGTCGTGGACCATCGCAACGCCGATGCGACACGGTCCGCGCGCACACTCTCGGGTGGTGAGACGTTCCTCGCGTCGCTCGCGCTCGCCCTGGCGATGTCGGATCGCATCGCACAGCTGTCCGCGAACACGGCGGTA
>VAYV01000215.1 GCA_005883175.1 Actinomycetota bacterium | reverse complement strand
CGCCGATCGACTCGTTGTCGCCGCCGAGGATGTAACCCTCGCCCGGCTCGCCTTTCTCGAACGCGCGCACCATGCCGTCGGCGACGTCTTCAACGTGCACCCACGAAAGCCCCGTTTCTTGGAACGGGCAGGCGACGAGCAGCCCTTTCGCGTACAGCTTCAGGAGGACGCCCACCATGCTTTCGTCGCCGGGACCGTACGTGGCACCCGGCATCACGATCACGATCGGGACGCCGGCTGAGGCGCGCTCGGAAGCGATCTGGTGCGCGCGCAGCTTCGTTTCCTCATAGTTGGACCCGTACGAGCCTTGGTGGACGTCGGTCTCGTCGCTGATGGCGCCGCCCGGCACGCTTCCGAGCGCTGCGATCGTGGAGCAGTGAATGATCCGCGGGATCGCAGCTGCGGCGGCAGCGTTGAGCACGTTCTCGGTCCCGCCGACGTTGATCTGCTCCATGCGCGCGCGGTCGCGTACGCCGATCGCGTACCACGCCGCAAGGTGGAAGACGGCGTCGTGGCCGGGGATGCTCGCCGAGAGCGACGCCGGGTCCGTGATGTCCCCGATCGCGATGCGCGCGCCGGCTTGCGCGAGCTCGGCCGCACGTTCCGGCTTGCGCGCGAGGACGGTGACGTCCCACCCCTTGTCCATGAGCGCGCGCGCGACCCGACTCCCGATGAAGCCGGTCGCTCCGGTCACGAAGGCGCGCATGCCTGCTACAGGGTAGGCAGACTCGACGGCAAGATGTCGAGCGAGCCGCGGTCGACCACGAAGTGCGTCTTCGCGAACGCATCGGCGTTGTACGTCGCTTTCACGGCCACGCCGACCAGAGCCACGGCGATGAGACCGATGATCGCCGCGCCCACGATGCGCCGCCACCGTCCAAATGAGACGACGACTCCACCGACGATGCCGCCTCCGAGCGCCAGCACGCCAAGCTTGATGGCGAACGAGCGGACCGCCGCCGAGTCGTTCCGTGCAAGCACCGTCATCAGGTCACGGGGGTTGCGGAGCGCGGCCAGTTCGGAGCCGGTGGCCGAGCGCGACACACCGACGATCGTGACCCGGAAGTCGATCGGAGCGCTATGCGTGCCCGCTTCGGCGCGCGCGCGCCCGATCACCGGCGCGCGCACCGCGATCTCGGTCTTCCCCGAGGTCGCCGGCCACGCGCGCAGCTCCGCGCGGAAGGGCGGCATGTCGTATGTCCCGCTGCCCCCGATCGCGATCGCGCCCGTGGCGCCGCCTATCCCTGCGACGATCGTCAGCAACGTCCACACGAACGCTTTGCGAGGACGCCGCTCTTCGCCTGAGTCCACCTACTCTTCCTCCGCCGGCTCGCTGCCGAACAGCACCGCAAGGTCATGCGCGCCGTCCTCCGGCCCGACGGCGATGACCTTGTCGCAGGACAGCAAGGTTTGCGATGCGCGCGGACGGTAGATCCAGCGGCCCCCGCGTTGGATCGCGAGGACCTCCATGCCGACCTCCGTGCGCATCTGAAGGTCGCGCAAGGACTTCCCCTCGGCGTCGCTCCCCGCCGTGACCGTCTCCTGGACGACGATCTCGTCCGTCTCCGCGAGTGCCTCAGAGATGATCGGGTGCGGCTCGTCCTCGTACTCGACGAGCTTGGTCATCTCTTGAGCCGCGTCGGCGATTCGCTCGTTCGCGAACGCAAGATGCAGAAGCCCTCGCAACGAATCGGGTTCGCCGCCTTCCGTCACTGCGCGCAAAACCCAGCGCTCGAGCTCGTGGTGCATCTCGTCGGTTGAGTCTTCGATCGCGCCGACTTCGGCTGCGAGCCCTTTGTCGCGGAAGAGAACGGCGCTGTACGCGAGCCCGACTGCAACTTCGCTCGCGTTCTTCATCTCCACCAACAGGTCGACCGCTCGATCGAGGCCGGTGATCAGCCGCGGGGCGGGCTCCCGAAGGTTCCGGCGCGGCGCACCGGCAAGCTCGCGGAGAAGATCGACGCCTTCTTCCGGGCCTTGCGCGAAGATCACGTCGCCCGATTGCAACACGGTGTCGCCGCCGGGACCGAATATCCACGAAACGTCGCGACGGATCGCGATCACCCACATGCCCGTCTCGGTCGGCAGCTCCGCTTCTTCTAACGTCTTGCCTTCGAGGGTGTTCTCCTCGCGGATGCGCACGCGCGTGACGACCTCCTCCGCATGGCGAAGGTCGTCGCGCAGCTCCGGCGGAACGCCGAGATCCTTCAACACCACGCGCGCGATGTCTTCGGCCGCATCCGCGATCTTGTCCATCGCCGCCGCCATCTGAAGGACGCCGGCCATCGCCTCGGCATCTTCCGGCGAGCGAGCCGCAAGGATGCTGATCTCTCGGAGCTCGAGCACGATCCGGCTCATGTCTTCGCGGAGCCGGACCACCTCCGCCGCGATGTCGTCGTCGCCGAAGAAGATGGCCGCGTGCGCGAGATCGACCATCAGCTCCGAGTGGTCCTTCGCGTCGGCGAGGAGGTCTTTGACGGTGCTTCGTTCGCTCATCTCACTTCACTCCCACTCCGAGAAGCACGACCGTTCCGACGAGCGCGAACATGCCGAAGAGGTCGATCGAGCTCGTCACGATCGGGACCCCGTGGTTGTCGGGATCGAGCCCGAACCGGAAGGTCGCAACCGCCGTTGCGTACGCGAGGATCGCGGCGCCCACCGTCGCGATATAGCCCGCGAGCAGCGATAACTCGACCATCGTCAACAAGCCCGGGGTCGCAAGCCCGGATGCGCGCGCGATCAGGTCGGCGCTGATGCCCACCAGCGTGAAGACCGAAAGGGCGAAGGGCGCGAGCAGCGTGATGTCCAGCAGCGCGAGCCGCTCGGGGATGAGGCGCGGCCGGATGGCACCGAGGTGAAGCTTCGACGCGAGGCGCGCGGCCGCGATCGATCCGAGCGCGCCCGCATCCTCCAGGAACGGCGGGATAAGGACGAGCAGCGCGGGCAGCGCGTTGAAGCGCGTGATCCGGTGCTGGACGACCGTGCCGGCGAAGATGTCCATCGTGCCGGCAAGCGCGAGCACGACGATGCTTTCGCGGAAGATCCGTCGAGCCGAAGGAAGATCGGTACGAACCGCGGCGATGAACGCGACGAGACACCCGAACGCCAGTGCTGCGCCAAGCGACAGGGTCACGATGTGGCGCTGCGCGAGGAACGAAGCTGCGAAGAGCGCCGGCAACGTGACG
>VAYV01000214.1 GCA_005883175.1 Actinomycetota bacterium | reverse complement strand
GAAGGCGGCAACCGAAGCGGTGGTGGCGGAGGCGGAAGAGCGCGCGCCCGAATCGGAAGGCATCCGCAGTGAAGGCGGTGAGACGCCGTGAAAGATCCGCGCGACATCATCCTCGCTCCGGTCGTCTCGGAGAAGTCGTACGGGGCGCTCGACGGCGGCGTATACACGTTCGTCGTGCATCCGGAAGCCAACAAGACCGAGATCAAGGATGCCGTGCAGCGTATCTTCGACGTGAAGGTGCTCCGCGTGAACACGATGTGGCGGCGCGGTAAGCAGAAGCGAACCCGATACACGCTGGGCACGCGCGCCTCACAGAAGCGTGCGGTCGTCACCCTCGCCGAGGGCGACACGATCGAGATCTTCAACCCGAGCAGGTAGACGATGGGCATCAGACGGTACAAGCCAACGACGCCGGGACGCCGCGGCGCGAGCGGCTCCGACTATTCGGAGCTGACGCGGTCGCGCCCCGAGAAGGGGCTGACCAAGCCGGTTAAGAGCTCCGGCGGACGGAACGCGCACGGACGCACGACCGCGCGGTACCGTGGCGGCGGGAACAAGCGCCGCTACCGCATCGTCGACTTCCGTCGGAACAAGGACGGGATCCCGGCGAAGGTGTTCTCGATCGAGTACGACCCGAACCGCAACGCGCGCATCGCGCTGCTGCACTACCGCGACGGGGAGAAGCGGTACATCTTGGCGCCGGACAAGCTGCGCGTCGGTGACGTGCTCGAGTCCGGCGAAGGCGCGGACATCAAGCCCGGGAACGCCTTGCCGCTGCGCAACATCCCCATCGGGACGATCGTGCACGGTGTGGAGCTGCGGCCGGGCGGCGGCGCGAAGATCGCGCGCTCGGCGGGGACCAGCGTGCAGCTGCTCGCCAAAGAGGGGAAGCACGCACACCTGCGCATGCCCTCGGGAGAGATCCGCTTGGTGGAGGCGGCCTGCCGCGCGACCGTCGGTGAGGTCGGCAACGCCGAGTGGGAGCTCATCAACTGGGGCAAGGCCGGCCGCACGCGGTACAAGGGTCGCCGGCCGCACGTGCGCGGGGTCGTGATGAACCCGGTCGACCACCCGCTCGGCGGCGGCGAGGGCAAGTCCTCTGGCGGACGTCACCCGACGACGCCGTGGGGCAAGCCCGAAGGTCGCACGCGCAAGCGCAAGGCATCGGACCGGCTGATCCAACGCCGGCGTAAGACGAAGAAGAAGGGTTAAGGGATGGCGCGGAGTCTGAAGAAGGGGCCGTTCGTCGACGACCACCTCATGAAGAAGGTCGAGGAGTCGCGGCGCAGAGGCGACCGGCGCGTGATCAAGACCTGGTCGCGCCGCTCGACGATCACGCCCGAGATGGTCGGGCTGACGATCGCCGTCCACGACGGCCGGAAGCACGTTCCCGTCTACATCTCCGAGTCCATGGTGGGCCACAAGCTGGGCGAGTTCGCGGTGACGCGGATCTTCAAGGGTCACTCGCGCGGCGGCTCGGCGCAGGCAGCCGAGAAAGCGACGACGGTGAAGTGATGGCGAACGGCCAAGCGACGAGGGAAGCGCGCGCAAGCGTGAAGCACGCGCGCATCGCGCCGAACAAGGTGCGCTTCCTACTGAACCAGATCCGCGGGCTCCACGTCGAGGAGGCGCGCCGCGTGCTGGCGTTCTCGCGCAAGTCGGCGGCGCACGACGTCGGCAAGGTGCTCGACGCCGCCGTTGCGAACGCGCAGTTCGTGTTCAACGCCGAGCCGAGCACCTTGTTCGTCTCGCGCGCATGGGCCGACGAGGGCGTCACGCTCAAGCGGTACATGCCGCGCGCGCAAGGCCGTGCGTATCGGATCAACAAGCGCACGGTTCACATCACCATCTGTGTTGAGCCGAGGGAGGCATAGTGGGTCACAAGATCAACCCGAACGGCTTCCGCCTCGGCGCGAACCCGAACTACGAGTGGCATTCGCGCTGGTACGCAGACAAGTCGTATCAGGCGTGGCTTCAGGAAGACATTCGCGTTCGCCAGTACATCCAGAAGACGCTGTCCCACGCCGGCATCTCGCGCGTCGACATCGAACGTAAGGGTGAAGACCGCATCCAGGTCGACATCCACACCGCGCGTCCGGGCATCGTGATCGGTCGGCGCGGAGCGGAGGTCGACCGCATCCGCGACGACCTAAAGAACATCACGCATAAGGACAACATCCAGCTGAACGTGTTCGAGATCAAGCAGCCCGAGCTCGAAGCGCCGCTCGTCGCGCAGGGGATCGCCGAGCAGCTCGTCGGCCGCGTCTCGTTCCGCCGCGCGATGCGTCGCGGGGTGCAGACGGCGATGCGCGCCGGCGCGAAGGGCATCCGCGTGCAGGTCGGCGGCCGTTTGGGCGGCGCCGAGATGAGCCGATCGGAGTGGTACCGCGAAGGGCGGGTCCCACTACACACCCTGCGCGCGGACATCGACTACGGCATGCGCGAAGCGCATACGCAGTTCGGCGGCCGCATCGGCGTGAAGGTGTGGATCTACCGCGGGGACGTGATGCCGACGGTCGAAGAGAAGGAAGCCGAGCTCGCGAAGGCGCGGGCGCGCGCGGCGGCATCGGGAGACCTGATCCCGGCCGTCATCCCGCCCCGAGAGCGCGCGCCGCGCGAGCGGCCCGGCGGACGCGGTGCACCCGGTCGCGGCGCAAAGCCGGCCGGGCGCGGAACCGGAACGCGCGCGCCTCGAGGCGGGGGACCGGCTCGCGCGCCGAAGGCACCGGCTGCTCCGAAGGCGGCGCCGGCCGCCGAGCAAAAGGCCGAGCCGAAGGCCGAGCCTCAGACCGAACCGAAAGCACCCGACACAACGACCGAAGTTCCGAAGGACGAGGCATAGATGCTCGCACCGAAGAAGGTTAAGCACCGCAAGCACGAGGCTGCTCGTGTCGCGATGACGCGACACATCAAGCGAGGCGGCAAGGTCTGGATCAACATCTTCCCGGACAAGCCGTTCACGAAGAAGCCGGCAGAGACCCGCATGGGTTCGGGCAAAGGCAACCCCGAAGGATGGGTCGCCGTCGTGAAGCCCGGCCGCGTGATGTTCGAGATCGCAGGCATCGACGAAGAGACCGCTCAGGAGGCGATGCGCCTCGCAGCGCACAAGCTTCCGGTGAAGACCAGGTTCGTGAAACGGGAAGAGGGCGAGTGACGTGACGAAGCCCGAGGAATTGCGTGACCTCTCCGACGAGGAGCTGGAGACAAAGCTCGCGGAGGCGAAGGAAGAGCTGTTCAATCTTCGGTTCCAGCTGGTCACCGGGCAGCTCGACAACCCGATGGCTATCAAGATCATGCGGAAAGAGATCGCGCGGATCCTGACGGTGATCCGCGAGCGAGAGCTCGCGGTGCTCGAAGGCGCTGCGGCGGAGGAAGCGTAATGGTGGATCGTTCGAGCAGCCGGAAAACGCGCGTCGGCGTCGTCGTGAGCGACAAGATGGACAAGACGGTGGTCGTCGCGGTGCGCGACACGTTCCGTCATCCGCTCTACGGCAAGACGCAGCGCCGGCTGACGAAGTACAAGGCGCATGATGACGCGAACACGTGCGGCGTCGGTGACCTCGTTCGCATCTCGGAGACTCGTCCGTTGTCGAAGACGAAGCGGTGGCGCGTCGCCGAGGTCCTGGAGAAGGCGAAGTAATGATCCAACAAGAATCGCGGCTGAAGGTCGCGGACAACACGGGGGCGAGAGAGATCCTCTGCATCCGGGTGCTCGGCGGTTCCGGCCGTCGGTATGCCGGGATCGGGGACATCATCGTCGCGTCCGTGAAGGACGCCTTGCCCGGTGCTCCGGTGAAGAAGGGTGAGGTCGTCAAAGCCGTTGTCGTTCGCACACGGAAGGAGCGGCGGCGGCCGGACGGGTCGTACATCCGCTTCGACGAGAACGCTGCGGTTCTTATCAACGATCAGATGAATCCGCGTGGGACCCGGATCTTCGGGCCGGTTGCGCGGGAGCTGAGGGAGAAGCGATTTATGAAGATCATCTCGTTGGCTCCGGAGGTGCTGTAGAGGTGCCGGGGCTGAAGATCAAGAAGGGCGACACGGTCGAGGTGCTGAGCGGGAAGGATCGCGGCAAGCAGGGCCGGGTCGTCAATGTGTACCCGAACCGTGCGAGGGTCATGGTCGAAGGCGTGAACCAGGTCAAGCGTCACGAGACCGTGCGTCCGACGAAGTCTGGCGGCGGGATGCAGGGCGGCATCATCACCAAAGAGATGCCGCTCGACATCTCCAACCTCGCGGTCGTTTGCCCGTCGTGTGGCAAGCCGACGCGCGTCGGTCATGCGATGGGACCGGACGGGAAAGAGCGCGTCTGCAAGCAGTGCGGAGGCAAGATCTGATGGCCACGGAGACGCTCACGCCACGCTTGAAAGAGCGCTACCGCAACGAGATCGTTCCTGCCCTGAAGCAGGAGCTCAGTCTCGCGAACGTGATGCAGGTGCCTCGGGTGACCAAGGTCATCTTGAACATGGGGATCGGCGAAGCGTTGAAGGACGCCAAGCTGATCGAGGGTGCGACCAAGGACCTCGCGACGATCACCGGGCAGAAGGCGCTCGTGACGAAGGCGCGCAAGTCGATCGCGAACTTCAAGCTCCGCGAGGGCCAAGCGATCGGCGCGAAGGTCACGCTTCGCGGCGACCGGATGTGGGAGTTCCTCGACCGCTTGCTCTCGATCGCATTGCCGCGTATCCGCGACTTCCGCGGCCTGCCGACGAAGATGGACGGCTCGGGCAACTACACGTTCGGCGTTACCGAGCAGCTCATCTTCCCCGAGATCGAGTACGACAGGGTCGTTCGCGTGCGCGGCATGGATATCACGGTCGTAACGACGGCCGGGAACGACGATCAGGCGCGCGCCCTGTTGCGCGCGCTCGGGTTCCCCTTCCGGGAGAGAAGCTGATGGCGAAGACGGCACTGATCCAGAAGCAGCGGCGCAAGCCGAAGTTCAGCTCGCGCGGTTACAACCGTTGCAAGCGCTGCGGCCGCCCGCGCGCTTACTACCGCAAGTTCGGGCTCTGCAGGATCTGCCTGCGTGAGCTCGCCCACGCCGGCGAGCTCCCGGGCATCACGAAGTCGAGCTGGTGATAACGAGATGACGATGACCGACCCGATCGCAGACATGCTGACCCGCATCCGCAACGGCACGACCGCCGGGCAGGACGCGGTGTTAATGCCGTCGTCCAAGCAGAAGGTTGCGATCGCCGACATCCTGAAGCGCGAGGGATACATCGAGGACTTCGCCGTGGCGGGCGCAGAAGAAGGACCGGTGTTGACGGTGACGCTGAAGTACGGGCCGAACCGGGAGAAGACGATCACCGGGATCAAGCGGATCTCGAAACCGGGGCTGCGCGTGTACGCGAAGCGTGACTCATTGCCGCGCGTGCTCGGCGGACTGGGGATCGCGATCATCTCGACCTCGCAAGGCCTGATGACGGACAAGCAAGCCCAGAAGGACCGAACCGGCGGCGAAGTGCTCTGTTTCGTGTGGTGATGCAGACGTGAGCAGGATTGGAAGGAGCCCGATCGCGATCCCGCAGGGGGTCGAGGTCACCCTGTCCGGGAACCACATCACGGTGAAAGGGCCGAAAGCGACGCTCGAGACCGACTTCCACCCCGAGATGTCGGTCGGCGTTCAAGACGGGGTTCTCACGGTGAGCAGGCCGACGGACGCGCGCACGCACCGCGCGCTCCACGGCCTCACGCGTTCGCTGATCGCCAACATGGTCCA
>VAYV01000222.1 GCA_005883175.1 Actinomycetota bacterium | reverse complement strand
ATCCGGGACCAGGGTTCGGCCTTGAATGCGGACGGAACCTCGCTCGCGTTTCGCGGGAGGTCGCGGATGTGGCCGATCGAGGACTCGACCACGAAATCTCGCCCGAGTATCCCGGCGATCGTTTTCGCTTTGGCGGGGGACTCGACGATGACGAGGGGCTTCGGCACGGGCGGAAGGATGGGCAGCCTCGGGGGGCCATGTCAAGCAGCCGGTCGGCTCGGACGTGCGGTTCGCGCGCTATTTCTGCAGGAAGAGGGCGCTGTTGAAGGTTTCCGGCCTAGGGAAGGACCGACGTGAGCGTCCGGACCAGATCATCCGTCATGTGCCCTTTGACGACGTAAGCGTCGGCGCCCAAGCGCAGGCTCGTGTCGGACATCACCTCTTCGCCGAATCCCGAGAGCATGACCACTCGGGACCGCGGGGCCAGCCGGCGGAGGTGAGGGATGGCTTCCAGGCCGTCCATCTCGGGCATCGCGATGTCGAGCAGCACGACGTCGGGATCGGTCTCGCGGGCGAGGCGCACGGCGGCGACGCCGTCCGGCGCTTCACCGACGACGGTGAACCGTCCATCCATCTCGAGCATCTTGCGGAGAAGGACGCGATACTCCTCCAGGTCGTCCGCAAGCAGAACCGTAATCATCAACAAGGTCCTCTCCGGCTGGGGATGGGGTCATTATCCAGTCCTGGGCGTTACAGCCGGATGGGCCCGATGCTCCATCTTTCCCCGTCTGGGGGGCCCAGATCGCAGCGAGTCACCTCACAGACGTGACGCTACGCTGCAGCTTCGGGCCGGAGGGCTAGCCGCTGAAGCGGACCTTGGCGATCGTCCAGAGCGCGATGAAGCCGTCCCGCCAGCTGATCTTCTTGCCTTGCTCCCGCGAGCGCGCCTTGTACCCGATCGGCACCTCGAACGGCCGGTACCCCGCGCGCAGGAGCTTCGCCGTGACTTCCGCTTCGATGTCGAAGCCGTTCGCGCGAAGATCCAGACTGCGAAGGACCGCGGTCCTCGCCATCTTGAAACAGGTCTCCAGGTCGGAGATGTAGCAGTTGAACAGGACGTTCGCCCAGAGGTTCAGGAACTTGTTCCCCATCACGTACCAGAAGTTGAACGAGGTGTGCGATCCGAACGCGCGCGTCCCGTAGACGAGGGCTCGCCGCCGCGAGCGCCGTCCGAAGAGCTGCGCCCTTCCCCTGGTTGCGCTCGTGCCGGATCAACCGCACGTTGTCCATGACCGCGACGTTGGCGATCGCCTCGGCGGTTCCGTCGCTGGATCCGTCGTCGACGATGACGATCTCAACCTCGACCGGGAAGCTCGTCGAGAGGAGCTCTTTCAGGGCAGGGCCGACCCGTTCGCGCTCGTTGTAGACGGGCACGGCGATGGTCAAACGATGAACGGACATGCCGGAGAGTCTATCGGTGTTCTTGCGTCATCAGAAACATGGCCGGATGCGCGCGCGCCCGGCGGCGCGAGGACAACACGCAGGGAAAATGGAAGAGGCGAGCCTCGGTGCTCGCCTCTTCCATCACCAGAACGTTGTGTAAATTCTCTCTCTCAGGGGGCTGCGCAGTTGCCTTGCTCTTCATCCCTCGCCCACCGGCTTCATGCTTCGAGCCACAACACTTTGAGCGCGATCCCTCACCGTTAGTTGTCGAACACCCGGCCGGCCCCGATAAGTGCCGGACTGAAAAATGACCCGTCCGGACTACTCCAAGCCGGGACGGGGGTCACGCTTCAAAATGGGCGGGTTGGGGGTTTGTGGCAGGGTTGGGCGAGGACATCCTGGGCGCATACCTGAGCGAGGTTCGATGGCGGAAGAACGGCGAAACGGTCCCACCGAGGAGCAGGGGCGTGAGCGCGAGAGCAGGCTGGCGCGCGCCTACGAGCGCGAGCACGAGGTCGTCGAAGAGCTGCGCGCGCTCGACGAGATGAAGAACGCTTTCCTCTCGGCGCTCTCGCACGAGCTGCGCACGCCGATCACCGCGATCCTCGGCCTCGCGCGCACGATCGAGAACGACCACGGGCGACTCAGCCCGGACGAGGTCCGCGAATTCATGCGGCGCATCGCGAGCAAAGCCTCGAAGCTCGACCGGCTGCTGAACGATCTCCTCGATCTCGATCGCTTGCGCCACGGCATGCTCGCGCCTGCGCGCCGGCTGGGGAACATCGCAGATCTCGTTCGGCACGTGACGGACGAGCTCGACACGCCCGATCGCGAGCGAATCAGGCTGGACGTTGAGGACGTGCCCATCGCGATCGACCACATGCAAACCGAGCGCATCATCGAGAACCTCGTGATCAACGCGCTGACGCACACGCCGCCGGGCTCGCCGGTTTGGATCAGCGCGTGCGAGGAAGGAGGCGGCGTTCTGCTCACGGTTGAGGACGCCGGGCCCGGCATCCCTGCCGATCTGCGCACGGCGATCTTCGAGCCGTTCCGGCAAGCGGGGATAAAGCCGCACGCGCCGGGCGTCGGTATCGGGCTTTCGCTCGTCGCGCGCTTCGCAGAAAGCCACGGCGGGCGAGCGTGGGTGGAGGATCGCGAGGGAGGCGGCGCGCGCTTCCGCGTCTTCCTTCCCAGCGGCCCCGCGGAAACTCCTTAGCGTTCGAGCAGCGCGCGCAGGGCCGGCTCCAGCTCAGGCGAGGCGAATCGATACCCGGCGCGTTCGAGCCGTTCCGGAACGATGCGGATGCTCGCGAGCAGATCGTTTGCGAGCTCACGGCCGAACGGAACGGCGATCAACGCTTTCGGGATCGGGATGATCGCCGGACGCCTCAGCACGTGCGCAAGCGTGCGCGTGAAGTTAACGTTTCGAACCGGGTTCGCCGTCGCGACGTTGAACGCGCCGTGCGCATCGTCGTCCTCCAACAGATGCAACATCGCACCGATGTGATCCGCGAGCGTGACCCAGCTCATCCACTGCTGCCCCGTGCCCAACCGTCCGCCGAGGCCGGCGCGGAACGGCAACAGCACGCGCTTCAGCAGCCCCCCTGAGGGGTGCAGCACGAGACCCGTTCTCAGGTGTACGACGCGGATGTCCGCGTCACTCGCCGGCGCCGTCGCCGCTTCCCAGCGGCGGCACACCGACGCGAGGAATCCCGAGCCCGACGGTGCCGCCTCGGTCAGGACGTCGTCGCCGCGGTCGCCGTAGAAGCCCATCGCGGACGCGTTGATGAGCACGCGCGGGCGCGGCGAGAGCGCGGCGAGATTTCGAGCAAGCGTCACCGTTCCGCGCTCTCTGCTGTTCAATATCCGGGCTTTCTGGCGCGCGGTCCACCGCCGTTTGCCGATCGGCTCACCCGCGAGGTTCACGGCGGCGTCGACACCTGCAAGCGCTTCCGCATCGAGAGCTCCTCGCTCCGGATCCCAGCGAACGCGGTCCGGGCCCCCCTGGCTTGCGCGCACCGCGCGGACGATGCCGTGTCCTCGCGCTTCGAGCGCCGGCACCAACGCGGTACCGATCAGACCGCTCGCGCCGGTCACCGCGATCTTCATCCACTTACTCTCGCCGCGGCACGCGGTTCTGTCCATCCGCTCATCACGCTACGATTCCTGCATGACCGCGATCGGCTTGGTGCAAGGAGACATCACGCGGCAAAGCGTCGACGCGATCGTCAACGCGGCGAACTCGTCGTTGATGGGAGGCGGCGGTGTCGATGGTGCGATCCACGCGCGCGGTGGACCGGCGATCATCGAAGAGTGTCGTCGGTTGCGCGCGACGACGCTCCCGCGCGGGCTCCCTCCCGGGCGAGCCGTCGCAACGACTGCGGGGAAACTCGACGCGCGTTGGGTGATCCATACGGTCGGGCCCGTCTATTCGAAGAACGAAGATCGGTCGCACCTGCTCGCGTCGTGCCACTCGGAGTCGCTGCGCGTTGCCGACGAGCTCGGCGCGCGTACGGTTGCGTTCCCCGCGATCTCAACGGGCGTGTACGGATATCCGCTCGACGCCGCGGCTGTGGTCGCCGTTCGCGCGGTCCGGGATGCGACGTCGAACGTCGACGAGGTGCGGTTCGTTCTCTTCGACGCGCCGGCGTACGAGGCTTTCGCGCGCGCGCTCGCTGCGCCGGGCCCCGGATAAGCGAAACCCCCTGACCGGGCAGGGGGTCGCTTCCCTAGGGGGGCTTATGCGCAGATTGTAAAGACATCGTCCAATCATTGCCAGAAACGGCAACTTACATTCTAGAAGTCGTAACACGTCGCCGTGAATGGCTCTATCGGACCATTCACGCTGGGTACGCGCGGGTTTGCCTCTAGCGTTCGGCCGGCCCCGGGTCGGGCTGACCGCGAGCCGGTAGGCGACGGTGTTGGGATGCAAGTACAAGCGCTTCGCTACGGCGGGCAGCGATGGGCCATGAGCCATGTACGACATGAGCGTCGCGAGCAAGTCGGGGTGTTGGTCGAGCGGCTCGAGGATCGTTCGCGCGAGGCGCCGGGCGACGGCGCGCTCACGAAGGATCAGCTCCTCGATCAGCACCTCGCCGTAAACGGCGAGCGGCGCCGACGAGCCGGCGCGCGCCGCGGCGAGTGCGATCGCCGCTTCGCGATAGGAGCCCGAGAGCTCCGTGATCGACTCGCGCGGTCGCCCGAGGCCCGCGGAGAGCTCCGCACCGATGACACCACCCGCCCGCTCGATGAAGGACGTGAGATGAGCCGCCATCCCGTCGACCTCCCCTTCGGCCGGGAAGATCAGAACGACCTCGTCGCCACGCGTTACGACGAGGGAACGATCCGCGTTCGGCAGCTCGGCTGCCATCGCACGAAGCCGGTGCTGGCCGTTCCTCAACAGGGTTTCGTCGGCGCCGTGCTGCGCGAACGCAGCGATCGCGACTCCGTAGGGCACAGCGACCTCGAGGCCCAACGCCTCGCCGCGCGCGAGGATCTCTTCTGTCGTGAGCTCTCCGCCGAGCACGCCGTCGAGGAAGTCGCGGCGCGACGTCTCTCGATCGCTGGCGAGACGTTCGTATTCAGACAGATACGCTTGAGCGGCCGCGCCACTCGCTTCGTCGATCCAATTCATCACGGCGGTCGCGAGGTCCAACCCTGCGGCGAGCCGCTGGTGGTCGTCGCCGATGATCACGCGCGCTTCTGCCCA
>VAYV01000221.1 GCA_005883175.1 Actinomycetota bacterium | reverse complement strand
CGCGCGAGCGCGCGCGCGTCTTCATGAGGGAGCGTCATCAGCGAGCGGCCCGGTGAAGATCCTTCCATCCTTGATCACGGACATGGCCGGAGAGACCCCGTAGTGGTAGACGAGCTCGAGCTCGCTCTTTGAGTCGAGCGGGACGAAGTCGCACTGCGCGCCGGGCTCAAGGGATCCGATCTTCCCCTCGCGGCTGAGAGCGGCCGCCGCATGACGCGTTACGCCGAGGATCGCCTCCTCCGGCGTCATCTTTAGCTCAGTGCACGCGAGCGCAAGCATCAGGATCAGGTTCTCCGTGTACGAGGTGCCCGGGTTTAGATCGGTGGAAAGAGCCACGCGCACGCCGTTCTCGATGAGCATGCGCGCCGGCGCGTAGCGGCCGCCGGTCATCATCGATGCGCCGGGCAGAAGGGCGCCGATCGTCTTCGAGCGCGCCAAGGCCATGGCGTCCTCTTCGGTCGCGAACTCCAGGTGATCGGCCGAGACGGCCCCGAACTCCGCGGCAAGCGTTGCTCCCCCGCTGTGTGAAAGCTGCTCGGCGTGGACCTTGAGCGATAGGCCTTCTGCACGCGCGGCTCGGAGGATCTTGCGGCACTGCTCGACGGTGAACGCGCCTTTGTCGCACCAGACGTCGGCGAACTCGGCGAGGCTCCCGAGCGACGGGATCATGCCCTTGCAGACCAGATCGACGTAGCCGTCCGGATCATCCGCGTACTCCGGCGGCAGCACGTGCGCGCCCATGAAGGTACGCACGACTTCGACGGGGCCGGCGGCGCGGGCTGCGATCTCGAGCAGCCTTCGTTCGTGCTCGGGCGTCAGGCCGTAGCCGCTCTTCGCCTCGATCGTGGTGACGCCGTAGGACAGGAATCGCCTCAAGCGGTCGGCGGCGATCCTCGGAACGGTCCCCCGCGAACACGAGGTGCGTGTGACAATCGATGAGCCCCGGCACCACCGCACGCCCGCCGGCATCGATCTCCGTTACCGCATCGGCGAAGTCGAGGCTCTTGAGCTCGCTCTCCACCCCAACCCATCTGACAACTCCTTCAGATGCGGCCAGAGCTCCGTTCTCGATGACGCCGAGCACCCCTTCACCGAGGCCGGGCGCGCACGTCACGAGCCGACCCGCCCCGCGCAGGACGAAGTCCGCTTTCAACTCTCTTCCATCGGGATGCGCACACCGCGCTGGTGCGCGACCTCGATCGCGCGCTCGTAGCCCGCGTCCGCGTGGCGCATCACGCCGGTCCCCGGGTCGTTCTTCAGCACAAGCTCCAAGCGGTGCGCGCCTTCCTCCGTTCCATCCGCAACAACCACCAGGCCTGCGTGGATCGACTTGCCGATCCCGACGCCGCCGCCGTGATGGACGCTCACCCACGTCGCGCCGCTCGCGGTGTTAAGGAGCGCGTTCAGGATCGGCCAGTCGGCGATGGCATCGGAACCGTCGCGCATCGCCTCCGTCTCTCGGTACGGCGACGCCACCGAACCCGAGTCGAGGTGGTCGCGCCCGATCACGATCGGCGCGCGCACCACGCCCCGCGCGACGAGATCGTTGAACGCGAGGCCTGCTCGATCGCGTTCGCCGTAGCCCAGCCAGCAGATGCGCGCCGGCAAGCCTTGGAAGTGGACGCGTTCGCGCGCCAGGCGTAACCAGCGCTGCAACCCGTCGTCGTCGGGGAACAGGCCGGCGACTGCCTCGTCGGTGGCCGCGATGTCGGCCGGCTCGCCGGACAGCGCGACCCAACGGAACGGACCCTTTCCTTCCGCGAAGAGCGGCCGGATGTACGCAGGAACGAAGCCTGGGTAGCTGAACGCGTCGGCGAAACCGCCGCGCTGCGCTTCGCCTCGGAGGTTGTTGCCGTAATCGAAGACCTCGGCGCCGGCCTTCTGCATCGCGACCATCGCCTCGCAGTGCACGGCCATCGACGCGCGCGCCTCTTCCACGTACCGTTCGGGGTCCTTCGCGCGCAAGGCCGCAGCCTCCTCAAGCGAATACCCACGCGGCACATACCCGTTGAGCGGATCATGCGCGCTCGTCTGATCGGTAACGACGTCAACATGAACACCTCGCCGCGCGATCTCCGGAAAGACGTCTGCGGCATTCCCCACCAACCCGATGCTCAGAACCTTTCCATCGGTGCGGGCCTTTTCGATGAGCGCGAGAGCATCATCCAGCGAATCCGCGACCTGCATGAGATAACCGGTCTGGATACGCCGACGGATGCGGTCGACGTCGACATCCACGCACAACGCGATTCCCTCGTTCATCTCGATCGCGAGCGGCTGCGCCCCGCCCATCCCGCCGAGCCCGGCCGTGAGCACGACGCGGCCGAGCAGCGTCCCCCAGCCCCGCTTGCGCGCGAGCGCACCGAACGTTTCGTACGTCCCCTGCACGATCCCTTGCGAGCCGATGTAGATCCACGAACCCGCCGTCATCTGCCCGTACATCGTCAGGCCGGCCGCTTCGAGCTCCCAGAACTTCTCCCACGTGGCCCACTCAGGCACCAGCAACGAGTTCGCGATCAGTACGCGCGGCGCGAACGAGTGCGTCTTGAAGACGCCGACCGGCTTGCCCGACTGGACGAGCAGCGTCTCGTCGCTTTCGAGCGAACGCAGGGTTCGCACGATCGCGTGGAACGACGGCCAATCTCGAGCAGCCTTCCCGCTGCCGCCGTACACGACCAGATCATCGGGCCGCTCGGCGACGTCGGGGTCGAGGTTGTTGTGGAGCATCCGGAGCGCAGCCTCTTGCGGCCAGCCTTTGCAGCTGATCTCTGTACCGCGTGGCGCGCGCATCACGGCACGTGCCACGGCAGCGGTCCGATCACGCCTTCGGCAGCGCTGACGACCACGCCGCCGCGAACCATCTCCGTCACCGCTGCGATGTCCGGCGCGAGCGGCCTGTCTTCCGTCAGCGTCGGCACGCGCTCGCGGATCGCCGTCGTTACCGCGCGCGTCGCTTCGCTTGCCTCGAGAGGCGCACGAAGGTCCAGCGCCTGCGTCGCGCACAGCGCCTCGATCGCCACGACCGTGCGCGCGTTGTCGATCGCGCGCCGCAGCTTCAACCCCGCGTCCCACCCCATGCTGACGTGGTCTTCCGTCGTGCCCGAGGTGGGGATCGAATCGACGCTCGCCGGCACGGCCAGGCGTTTGCACTGCGACACCATCGAAGCCTGCGTGTACTGCGCGAGCATGAAGCCCGAGTTCACGCCGGGGTCGGGCACCAGGAACGCGGGGAGCCCATTCGAGTGCGCGGGGTCGAGCATGCGGTCGGTCCTACGCTCGCTGATCGAGGCGATCTCGGACGCCGCGATCGCGAGGAAATCGAGCGCGAACGCGACCGGCTCACCGTGGAAGTTACCCGCGCTCTCGACCGTGCCCAGCTCGTGCAAGACGACGGGGTTGTCGACCTCACTCGACAGCTCTGCTTCTGCCACGCGCATCGCGTGAAGGGCGCTCGAACGGCATGCGCCGTGCACCTGCGGTGCGCACCGCAGCGAGTACGCGTCCTGCACCGCGTGCACGCTGGTCCGGTGCGACGCGATCACCGGCGAGTTCTCGGTCATCTGGCGCATCAGGCGCGCGCTGCGCACTTGTCCGGGCTGCGGCCGGAGCTCCTGAAGCTCCTCCGCGAACGCGCGGTCGGTCGCGAGCAACGCCTGCACCGTCATCGCGCACACGATGTCGGCCGTCGTCAACAACAAGGCGAAATCGTGCACGGCCAAGCACGTCATCGCGAGCATGCCTTCGGTCCCGTTCACCAGCGCAAGACCTTCCTTCGCGGCCAGCCGGAAGTTGGGCTCGATACCCGCCATCATCAGCGCGGTCGCCGAAGGCATACGGTCGCCGTGGTGAAAGACCTCGCCTTCGCCGATCAGCGCGAGCGCGCAGTGCGCGAGCGGCGCGAGGTCTCCGCTCGCACCGACCGAGCCGCGCGCCGGCACCACCGGCGTGATGCGCGCATTCAGCATCGCGACGATCCGATCAACGAGCTCGGGGCGCGTGCCGGCGTGCCCGGCCGCCAGAGTGCGCGCGCGCAACAGCATCATGCCCCGCACGATCTCTTCGGCGATCGTATCGCCCGCGCCGGCCGCGTGCGAGCGAACGATCGCGTGCTGCAGCTCGACGACGCGCTCCGGCTC
>VAYV01000220.1 GCA_005883175.1 Actinomycetota bacterium | reverse complement strand
CGCGCGTGTGTGGCGCGCGCACGCCTGGCCTGAGTGCGCGCATGCCATCGACGCGAGGAAGCCGGTCGCCAGGCCGAGGTCGGCGTCGTCCAGGACGATCGACGCGGACTTGCCACCGAGCTCGAGGTGCACGCGCTTCACCGTGTTCCCTGCGCCTTCGAGGATCGCACGCCCCGTGGCCGTCGAGCCGGTGAAGGTGATCATGTCGACGTCGGGGTGCTGCACCAGCGCGGCGCCGATCTCATCACGCGACGACGTCAGGATATTGACGACCCCGGGTGGGAAGTCGGTCTTCTCGGCGATGAGCCGTCCGAGGATCGACGCAGACCACGGTGTCTGCGGAGCAGCCTTGTGCACGACGGTACAGCCGGCCGCAAGCGCGGGACCGATCTTGTTCAGCGTTAGCATCAGCGGGAAGTTGAACGGCGTGATCGCGCCGACGACGCCGATCGGCTCGCGTACTTCCACGCCGCGGCTCGGCAGCCCGGTGCTGACTATATTGCCCAGGTCCTTCTCGAACTCGTACGTCTTCGCCAGGTCGATCCAGAAGCCGAACGCGTTGATCGGCTCGTCGAGCTGCGCGACGTAGGTCAAGGCGACCGGGGAGCCGGCCTCCGCGACGATCACCTGGCGCAGCTCTTCGCGCACCTCTTCCAGCGCCGCTTTCAGCTGCTCGAGGCAACGCGCGCGCAGCTCGCGGTTGGTCGACCAGTCCGTCGTGTCGAACGCCCGGCGCGCGGCCGCGACGGCACGGTTCACATCGTCGATGGTCGCGTCCGCGGCGACGCCGAGCACTTCTTCGGTCGCCGGGTTGATGTTGTCGAACGTCGCGCCGTCGGAGGCGTCGACGAGCTTGCCGTCGATCAGCATCCGGGCCTCACCTTGGGGTGCCGCCATGTGAACCCCTCCCGCTATGAAGCGATCAGTACTTGACGATGAATCCGTCGGTAACCGGCTCGCGTTTGTCGAAGTACGGCTGCATCGCGTCGGCCAACCGTGGGTAGTCCCAGCGACCCTTCGTCTCGAACTTCTCTTCGATCCGCAATGGGGCCAGCAGCGACACCTGGCTCCCCCACACGATGAAGACTTGACCGCTGATCCGCTCGGCCGCCGGCGACGCGAGGAAGCCGACGAGCGGCGCCACGTTCTCCGGTGCGAACTCGTCCTTGTCCATGCCGAACATCTCGGTCATGCGAGTCGCCGCGCGAGGCGCGATCGCGTTGGACGTCACGCCGTACTTCGCCATCGCCTGCGCGGTCGACGTCGTCAGCCCGACGATGCCCGCCTTCGCGGCGGCGTAGTTCGGCTGTCCCGGCGAGCCCATCAGGAACGCCTCGCTCGACGTGTTCACGACACGGCCGTACGCGGGCTGTCCCGAGTGCTTGGACTGCTCGCGCCAGTACGCGCACGCGTGACGCATCGTGTTGAAGTGACCCTTGAGGTGGACCTTGACGACCGCGTCCCACTCGCCTTCGGTGATGTTGAAGATCATGCGGTCGCGCAAGATGCCGGCGTTGTTGATCAGGATGTGGAAGTCGCCGAACTCCTTGATGGCGAGGTCGATCATTTCCTTCGCGTCGTCGTAGCTCGAGACGTCGCCGCCGTGCGCGACTGCTTTGCCGCCCGCGGCCTTGATCTCTTCGACGACCGCCTGCGCCGGCTTGCTCTCACGGCCTTCACCTTCGACCGACGCGCCGAGGTCGTTCACGACGACGGCCGCGCCTTCCGACGCCAGGTACAGCGCTTCCGCGCGCCCGAGTCCTTGCCCCGCGCCCGTGACGAGCGCGACTTTCCCATCCAGTGACTTTCCCATCAGAGCCTCTCCAAGATCGTGGCGGTGCCGATCGCCCCGCCGCAGCACATCGTGACCAGCGCGGTGTTCTTATCCGAGCGCTCCAGCTCGTGCAAAGCCGTGGTGATCAACCGGGAGCCGGTCGAGCCCACCGGGTGCCCGATCGCGATCGCGCCGCCCTTGACGTTGATCTTGTCGAAGTCTGCGTCGTGCACGCGCTGGAACGACAGCACGACCGACGCGAAGGCCTCATTGATCTCGATGATGTCGATGTCGTTCAGCGTCATGCCGCTCTTCTTGAGGATCGCGCGCGTTGCGTCGACCGGTCCATCCAGCAGGTAGTAGGGGTCGGTGCCGACGACGACCTGCGACCGGATGCGCGCGCGCGGCTTCAGCCCGAGCTCCTTCGCCTTCGCGGCGGACATCCAAAGTACCGCTGCGGCGCCGTCGGAGATCTGCGAAGAGTTGCCGGCGGTGTGGATCCCACCGTCGATGACCGGCTTCAGCTCGGCCAAGCCCTCCAGCGTCGTGTCACGCATGCCTTGATCCCTATCGACGACGACGTTTTCGCCCTCAGCGTTCGGCGCTTCGATCGGCATGACTTCGCGATCGAAGCGGCCGTCCGCCCACGCCTTTGCCGCTTTCTGCTGCGATGCAAGTCCGAGCGCGTCGACGTCGTCGCGCGTGATGCCGCGATTCTTGGCGATGCGCTCGGCGCCTTCGAACTGGTTCGGCATGTCAAGCGTCCATCCCGGAGGGATGAACGAGCCGGGACCGTTGATCACGTTGGAGCCGAGACCGACGCGGCTCATCGCTTCGATTCCGCACGCGATGCCGGCGTCGATGCCGCCGGCCTCGATCAGTCCGGCGATGAGGTGGTTCGCTTGCTGCGCGGAGCCGCACTGCGTGTCGACGGTCGTTGCGGCGGTCTCGTAGGGGAGACCTGCTGCGAGCCACGATGTGCGGGTGACGTTCAGGGCCTGCTCGCCCGCTTGCGAGACGCAGCCGCCGATGACCTGCTCGACGAGGGAGGGCTCGATGCCCGCGCGCTTGATGACTTCAACTTGGGCCGCGCCGAGGATCTGCGCAGCGTGGAGACCCGAGAGGGCCCCGTTCTTCTTGCCGATAGGGGTGCGTACGGCCCCGACGATGACGGCTTCGGGCACGGCGGCCTCCGTTTCCTAAGTGCGTTAGGGAAAACGGATGATACACAGAACTAGAACAGATTTCACTTTTGCGCTCGACGTGCCCCCGGAAAGAAGGTCTAGGGCACGACAGGTTCGTCGGCTGCAACGAACCCGTTAACGATGAAGCCGCGACAGTAGATCCCGTACCAGAGATCGACGTCGGGCCGGCCTGCGTAGCTGAAGACGATGATTTC
Source organism: Actinomycetota bacterium (assembly GCA_005883175.1). Taxonomy (GTDB): domain Bacteria; phylum Actinomycetota; class AC-67; order AC-67; family AC-67; genus AC-67. The sequence goes on along the minus strand of VAYV01000220.1, from coordinate 24 downwards.
CGTGAGTTGGGTTCCCGGAATCGG
>VAYV01000219.1 GCA_005883175.1 Actinomycetota bacterium | reverse complement strand
CCGTCCGCCGCCACGACGTGCGACCCGAAGCGGTCGACGATCGCCCGGAAGACGTCGGTGCCGGGTTGCTGCAGCTCGCGCACGATCGAGTCGGCGTCGATCAGGACGGCTCCGTGCTCGGCCAGAAGCCGGGCGACCGCGCTCTTTCCGGCCCCGATGCCGCCCGTCAATCCGACGAGCAGCATCCCTCTATTCCTTCTGTTCGGTTCGGCGCTTCAGGTCGGCGATGATCGACTCGATCGTCTCTTCGCCGAGCGGCTTCGCTTCGGTCTCCTCGTCGCCCGGAGCAGGCTCGGCGGTGGGCGCCGGCTCGACCTCGGGCGCCATGGCGGCTTCGAGCACGTCTTTCCCAGGCGCGGCTCCGTTCGCGCTTGCGTCGGCCGCGACTGGCTCCTCGGCGGGGGCTTCTTTCGCCGGCGTGATCTCGTGGTCCGGAAGCGGCTCGGCGCCGCCCCCCGGGAGGGCCTGTCGTATCGAAAGCGAGATCCGGCGGCGGTCGCCGTCGATCTCGATGATCTTGACCGGCACCTTCTGCCCCACCGCGACGACCTGTTCGGCCGTCTCAACGTGCTTGTCCGACAGCTCGGAGATGTGCACGAGGCCTTCGACCCCTTCGCCGACCCGAACGAACGCGCCGAACGGCACGAGCTTCGTGACTTCTCCGTCGAGGATCTCGTTCGGCGCGTGCTCGCGCGCGAACTGGTGCCACGGATCCTCCTGCGTCTTCTTGAGCGAGAGCGAGATGCGCTCGCGCTCCAGGTCCACGTCCAGGACTTCGACGGTCACTTCCTGACCGACCTGCACGACCTCGCTCGGGTGCTCGACGTGCTTCCACGACAGCTCGCTGACGTGGATCAGCCCGTCGACGCCGCCGAGGTCGACGAATGCTCCGAAGTTCACGATCGAAGAGATCGTGCCCTTCTTGACCTCACCCTTCTTGAGGTTCTGGAGGAAGTCTTTGCGCCCTTCCGACTGCGCCTCTTCGAGGTACTTCCGGCGCGACAGCACGACGTTGTTGCGGTTGCGGTCGAGCTCGATGATCTTGCACTCGAGCTGCTTGCCGACGAAGGGGTGCAGGTCGCGCACGCGCCGCAGGTCGACGAGGGACGCGGGAAGGAAGCCGCGCAGGCCGATGTCGAGGATCAGCCCGCCCTTCACGACTTCGATGACGGTGCCGGTGACGACCCCGTCCTCTTTCATGATCTTTTCGATCTGACCCCAGGCCCGCTCGTACTTGGCTTTCTTGACCGACAGGATCAGCCGGCCTTCTTTGTCTTCTTTCTGGGTGACGAGCGCCTCGATCTCCTGGCCGACCTCCACGATCTGGCGGGGGTCGACGTCGTGCTTGATCGAGAGCTCGCGCGCGGGGATCACGCCTTCGGACTTGTAGCCGATGTCGAGGAGGACCTCGTCCTTGTCGACCCGGACGACCTTCCCTTGCACGAGGTCGCCGTCGTCGAAGGCCTTGATGGTCGCTTCGTAGGCGGCAAGGAGCTCTTCCTTGCCTCCGATGTCGTTCTCGGTCACGCCGGTTGACGGCATGGCAGATGGAGTCGTTGTGTCGGGCACGTTCTATTCAACCCTTCCCGGGGAGTTTCCCTTCCCCTGTTGTGAATTACCCGTCGTGCAGGGGGTGGGGCTCCTCGGGGGCTGCTCGAACGTGCTATCTGATGCGGCTTGAGCAGCCCGAAACGGCCTCTTAACCTGCTCTTACAGGCAGGCGAAGTGTATTCGGCGCCGAAAGAGAGTGTCAACGAGGGGCGTTTCCAATCGTGTTGCCGTGAGTGATACTGCCTGTCGGCAGAGAGAACCAGGTGGCCATGGCATCGGACAACGGAACCCCCATACGGGTGTTGATCGCAGACGACACGCCGGACATCCGGCTGCTCCTGCGCGCTGCCCTGCGGATGTACCCGGGGTTCGAGATCGTCGCCGAGGCCGCGGACGGGGCCGAGGCGGTCACGCTCACGACCGAGCACAAGCCGGACGCCGTGCTGCTCGACCTGGCGATGCCGGTGAAAGACGGCCTCCAGGCGATCCCCGAGATCCGGGCGTCGTCCCCGGACACCAAGATCCTCGTCCTGTCGGGGTTCACGGCAACGGAGATGCGACCGGAGGCGTTCCGTCTCGGCGCGCACGCGTACCTCGAGAAAGGCTCTCCCCCCGACCGGCTCATCACGACGCTCCGAAAGCTCTGTGATCGGTCCGAGGCGTTCACGCAACCGCCGCTGATCGATACCGACGACTCCGAGCCCCCCGACGAGATGCTGTCGTACATCACGCACGAGCTGAGCAGCCCCCTGGCGGTCATCCGCGGGTTCGCCGAGATCCTGTCGAAAGAAGTTCACCGGCTCAGCCAGCAGGACGCGATGGAGTCGGTCAACGCGATCCTGCGGGGCAGCAAGCAGATGCAGGCGCTGCTCGACAACTTCTCGGACGCGCGGCGGGTTGACACGGACGCCGTCGACCTCGTTCGCGAGGAGATCGACGTGGGCGAGATGATCTCGCAGACGGCGCAAGACATGCGGGCGGTGCTCGCGCCCCACGTCGTTCTCGTCGACGCACCGAAGGGCCTGACGGTGAAGCTCGACCCCGTGCGCATCCGACAGATCCTCACCAACCTGTTGTCGAACGCCGCGAAGTTCAGCCGCGGGAAGGAAGAGGTGCTGATATCGTTCGACGCCACCCCGAACTTCTTCCGGATCTGCGTCACCGACCACGGTCCCGGGATCCCGCCGGAGGGCCGCTCGCGATTGTTCAAGAAATTCTCGCGCTTGCAGCGTTCCGTCGGCGGCATGGGCCTGGGCTTGTACATCTCGCGAGGGATCGCGCGCGCGCACGGCGGCGATCTCACGTTCGAGGCGCCCGATGAGGGCGGCTCGCGCTTTGTTCTGAGCTTGCCGCGCTAGGCGCGCGGCGCGCGCGCGCGGGGCTTCGGTTTCCCGCCGGCCGACTCGAGCACGTCGAGGATCTGGCTCCCGATCAGCTCGTCCCGATCGAGCAACGCATCGCGCAGCGCGATCACAAGGTGCCGGTTCTTGTCGAGCAGCCAAGCCCGTATCGAAGACGCCGTCGCTGACCGCGCGGAAGGAGACGAGGCTCCCACCGAGACCGAGCGATCCGATCATCTCGGCCGCCATCTGCGTTGCGTGCGCAAGGTCGCCGGCCGGCCCCGTCCCGGACTCGCCTTCGAAGATCTCCTCCGCGGCCATCCCGCCGAGCGAGATCTTGAGCAGCGCTTCGAGCTCGGTGCGCGTCTTCGTGAAGCGTTCTTCTGTATCCGAGTGACCGAGCAGCCCGAGCGCGTCGCGCCGCTTGATGATCGAGAGCACCTCGAGCGTGCGGCCTTCGCCGACGAGGTACGCGGCAACGGCGTGCCCCGCTTCGTGCGTCGCGATCGCCCGTCGCTCGTCCGCTGTGTAGGAGACCGGTGCCGGGAGGCCGATCTCGCCGGTCAGCTTCGCGCGCGTGACGTCTTGCCAGTTCATCCCGTCGCGACCGCCGCGCAACGCCCAGATCAGCGCTTCGTCGAAAAGGTGCTCGATCATTACCGGCGAGTAGCCGAACGTCATCGCCGCCAGCTCGTCGCGCCGCGTATCGTCGTCGAGCTCGGCCGCGTGCTTCTTCTTGCCGAGGAAGTAGTCGATCAGGTCCCGCCGGCCCGAGCGCGACGGGACGTCGAAGTACAGGCGGCGGTCGAAGCGGCCCGGCCGCAGGAGCGCGGGGTCGAGCATGTCGCCGCGGTTCGTCGCGGCGATGACCAACACGTTGGCGTAGCCGGCCGAGCGCTTCTTGAACTGGCGGTTCAGCGGCAGGAAAGTGTTGACGAAGTCTTTGATCCTGTTGAAAAACATCTGCGCGCCCGGCGGGTCGTCGAAGGACTGCATCTGGATCAGCAGCTCGTTGACCGTCCCGCCGGTGCCACTGGCGATCGAACGCTCGGAGCTGAACGGCGTGAGAGCAACCGGCGTGGAACCTTCGAGGCCTCCGCGCTTCGTCGCGAACGAGTCGATCTCTTCGATGAAGCCGATCGCGCCGCCTTCCTTGCGCGCGGTCGCCTTCAGGGCTTTGAAGTACTTGCGGATCTTGCGGGCCGTCATCCCGTACCACATCGACTGGAACGCAGGTCCCGACACGAACAGGAAGGGTACGCCGGCGTGCTTCGCCATAGCCTTCGCCAGGTGCGTCTTGCCGGTTCCCGGTGGGCCTTCAAAGAGAACGCCACGGCGAGGGTTGCCGCCGAGCTCTCGGCGGAAGGTCGCATAGCCCAAGAAAACATTCAGCGTGCGGATGACTTCTTCGCGAACGGCCTCCAGGCCCTTCACGTCATCGAGCGTGACGTCGATCTGCTCCGGGCGGTACATGATGTGCGGCGAGCGGCCCTGGGCCATGAACGGGATGACCATCAACGCCGCAATGAAGACGAAGATGATCATCATCGGTAGGAAATAGACGGCCTCGCCGCTGATATGCGGGAAGGCGAACGGATTGAACGGACGGCCGTCGGCGATGCGGTACCAGAGGAAGCCAATCGGTCCGGCAAGGATCGCCGCGAGCTTCAGCAGCCGACGCTTGCGACGACGCTCGCGAACGCCGACCACATCGGCCGCCTGCGCCATCGTGAGCACGTGTTCTTGGCCGAGTAACTTCGATACTTCGCCCACGTGGTCTCCGTCCGTTGTTCAACCACCATAAAGGCACGCGCAAGGGCCAAAAATGCCTGGACCTTTGTTGCCGCCTTGCCTGATTTCAGCCTTTGGCGTCGGCCCAATT
>VAYV01000207.1 GCA_005883175.1 Actinomycetota bacterium | reverse complement strand
CGCTGATTGCTGCGTGACGCCGGTGCTGTCGATCGCAGAGGTCTCGGAAGATATCCACCTTGATGCGCGCGATGTGTTTAGCGAGATCGACGGACCTGAGGGGGAGAAGAGACGTCAGGTCGCGCCGGTTATCGCCGGCTCGTTGCGTGAATCTCACTACGAAGCCGTCTCGCAGTCGCAGACCGATACAGCGCAGCTTCTCAGTTCGGCAGGTCTCGACGACGACGAGATCGCATCTCTTCTGGAAGCGGGTGTTATCGAATGAGTTCTGCACTTGAAGAGGAGATCGGCGCGCGCACGGCGGCTCTCGTGCCCAAGTGGACCGGCGTGTCGCTCGACGCGGGGCCGGGCGACGTCGAGTGCGAGCGCGGTTACATCCTTCATTGGGCCGAGGCGACGGAGAACGCGAACCTCCTGTACTGGGACGAGGGGGTCGCGCAGGACGTCACCGGCGGTTGGATCGCGCCGCCGAGCATGCTCAGCGTCTGGATGCGCCCACTGATGTTCAACCCGAACGCGCGCGAGCAGGTCAGGCCGCTCGAGATGCACTTCCGTTTGAAGGACGCGTTCGAGCTGCCCGAAGGCATCGTCACTGGGAACGAGATCGTGTTCGGTGTGCCGGTCCGGCCGGGCGACATGATCGCGACGAAGCAGACGGTGACCGAGATCGGCGACGTACGGACGAATCGCCTGGGCACGGGACGGCCGTGGACGATCGACGTCACGTACACCAACCAGCGCGGCGAAGTCGTGGCCGTCGAGAGCTACCGCATGTTCTGTTACGTGAGGAGCGCATCCTGATGTTGCTCTTCGGGAAGGTTCAGGTCGGCGATACGGTGCCGACGCTGGAGGTTCCGGTCACCGCGCGCACGGTGGTCATGGGCGCGTCGAGCAGCCGCGACTGGCAGCCGCAGCATCACGACCACGCCTGGGCGACGACGCGCGCCGGCACCAAAGACATCTTCCTCAACACGCCGAACCAAGCCGGCTGGATCGAGCGCTACTTGACGGACTGGACCGGACCGTACGGGCGGCTCGGACGGATGCGGTTCCGGATGCGTCGCCCGGTGTATCCGGGCGAGACCCTGGTGTTCAACGGCACCGTGCGCGAAACGGCGGTCGACGAGAGCGGCTGCGCGTGGGTCGACGTCGACATCGAGCTGACCGTCGGCGAGGACGTGGCGACCGAAGCGTCGGCACGCCTTGCGATCCCGCAAGACGAGAAGGACAACCCCTGGCGCCGTTCCGGCGACGACTGGAGACCGTGATATGGACCTAGCCTTCACCGAAGAGCAGGAGATGCTCCGCCAGACCGTTCGCGAGCTGTGCGCGAAGCACTCGTCGCCGGACGTGGTGCGCGCGCTCGAAGAAGATGAGCGCGGCTACAGCCTTCCTTTCTACGAGCAGCTTGCCCGCACCGACCTTCTGGGGCTGACGATCCCCGAGGAGTACGGCGGTGCCGGGCAGAGCGCGCTGGAGAACGTCGTCGTGTACGAGGAGCTCGGACGCGCGCTCGCGGCGTCGCCGCACCTCGGCAGCGCGGTGATCGCGGCGGGGGTGCTGCTGGCCGGTGGGAGCGACCAGCAGAAGAAAGAGTGGCTGCCGAAGATCGTGAGCGGCGAAGCGACGTTCTCGCCGGCGTGGCTGGAGGCCGGCGGCAGCAATGGGCCGGACTCGGTGCGCGCGGCGGCGACGAACGACCGCATCACCGGCGAGAAGGTTTTGGTTCCGTTCGCGAACACGGTGGACCGCCTCTTGGTTTATGCGCGCGACGGAGACACCGTTGGTCTCTTCTTGGTCGAGCCGAAAGACGTCTCGCTGACCAGGGTAGCTACGATCGGCCTTGATGCCGAGTTCAACGTGACGCTGCAAGACGCACCGGCCGAACGGGTGGCCGATTGGGATGCCTGGGAGGACGCAAGCCACGACGCGCTCATCGCGCTCGCCGGCTACGCCACCGGGGGCGCCGAGCGCACACTCGAGCTCTCGCTGGCGTATGCCAACGAGCGCGAGCAGTTCGGCCGCAAGATCGGGAGTTTCCAGGGCATCGCCCACCCCCTTGCCGACATCGCAACCGAGATCCAAGGCGGCCGTGTCTTGTCGTACGAGGCCGCGTGGACGCGCGCGCACGGCAAGCCGCTCGGGCCGCTCGCTGCGATGGCGAAGATGTACACCGCAGATGTGTTCCGGCGCGCGACAAAGATCGGACAGCAGGTCTACGGCGGCATCGGCTTCACGCTCGAGATCGACATGCAGCTGTACTTCCGCCGCGCGAAGCAGCTCGAGCTGCAGTGGTGGGAGCCCCGCTACCTGGAGCGCGTGATCGCGGCGGCGGAGCTCGACGCAGAGAAGCCGTACATCAACGTGTACTAAGCCTTCTTGGCGCGCGCATCCATCGTCGCAGCGAACGCCTGCGCGGCCTCGAGCGTGGCCGGGGCGGTCGGTCCGCCGGCGTCGATCACGGCGAAGATCGCGTTGCCCTCCCGCCAGTAGATGAGATACGCGGGCAACGGGAGAGCGGCCTGGGTGCCGGACTCGGCGATCGTCTCGTCACCGATCCGCTTCACCGAGACTTGCTTGATGTTCGTTCCCGTCGCTATGTCCTTCTGGAGATCCAGTGCGAGCGCCTTGTGTGCACCATCGGCCGTCTTGAAGACGACTCCCAGCATCGTAACCACGTGTGCGGCCGGGTCTGCCGGGGTCGCTTGTTGTTGCAGGATCGCGAGCGCTCCGTCGTTAGCGTAGAAGCTCGCGTACGCGGCTTGGAAGCCGTAGCCGATGAACTTGCTCTGTTGGTCGCCGTCCTTGACGATCAGGTCGATCGCTTGGTTCCCGGACGAGTCGGGGAGGAACGTCAGCCCCTTCGGCGTGTCGGCTTTTCCCGGAAGAATGCTCGCCAGATCTCCGGCGGTGAAAGTCTTCGATCCGCCGCACCCGGCCAGTACGACGAGTAC
>VAYV01000206.1 GCA_005883175.1 Actinomycetota bacterium | reverse complement strand
CCACACGCGCATCCGGACTTCGTGGTCGTTCAGCACCTGGGCGAACTCGGCATTCGTCTTCGCAGGGAAGGTCTCGTTCGTTTCGAGGGCCGGACCGAGCGTCTCGAACGGAACCACGGCAAGGTCCTCCACGAACACGACCGCGTGGGGGTTGCCCATCGAGACGCACGCCGCTTCCAGCGGCGTGGCCGCGACCACCAGCTGCTCGTGCAAGGGATCGCCCGTGCCGGTCATAGGGATCTGCCCGCGCTCCAGGATGGGCGCGCCCATGTCGACGCGCGCACGGACCACCGAGCCGGAACCGTCGCGCTCGACCGTGATCCGCTTCACGCCGTCGCGCGTATCGACGCGGAGCTCGTCGCCCGACCACAGCCCCCGGTCGGCGACATGCTTCGCCAGACACCGGATGCCGTTGCCGCACATCTCGGCAACTTCGCCGTCCGCGTTGTAGTAGTCCATGAAGAAGTCGGCGTCGCGCGTGCGCACGATGCGGATCAGGCCGTCGGCGCCGACCCCGAAGTGGCGGTCGCACACCGCGGCGACGAACGCCGGGTTCGGTCGCAACGCGTCGTCGAGATCCTCGAGCAGCACGAAGTCGTTCCCCGCTCCGTGCGCCTTCACGAACTGCATCCTCAGCCCTTCATCCGCTCGCTGTAGTATGCCCCGACTTCCGGTGCTGCGCGCTCGCTTTGGGTGGCGTCGAACCAGCGGATCCGTGGATCGCGCCGGAACCACGACAGCTGCCTGCGAGCGAGCCTCCGCGTTGCGCGCGCGGCCTCTTCCAAGAACTCTTCCCCGGTGATCGTTTCTTCCAGCAGCGCGACCGCCTGCCGATACGGGATCGCCTGCGATGACAGCAGCGCCTCTCGATGACCTTGGTCGATCAGCGCGCGCACCTCGTCCAACAATCCGTGATCGAGCATCCTTCGAAGGCGACGCTCGATCCGGGCATCGAGCTCGTCGAGCGGAAGCGTCAGGCCCGCCACGATCGCCGGCGTGTAACGGCCCCACGCGTCGCGGAAAGACGAGAACGGTCGGCCGGTCAGCTCGATCACCTCCAGCGCGCGCACCACGCGGCGGCGGTTGGCGAGGTCGACGAACGCGGCAGCGTCGGGGTCCTCGCGCTTGAGCCGCGCCGTCAGCGACTCGCTGTCCTCTCTTTCGATGCGCCGTCTCACCGCCGGGTGGGTCGGCGGGAAGTCGAGATCGTCGACTGCAGCGCGGAAGTAGAGGCCGGAGCCGCCGACGACGAACGGGACGACACCTCGAGACCTCATGTCTTCGAAGGTCGCGCGCGCCAGGCGTGCGTAGCGCGCGACGCTGAACGGCTCACCGGGATCAACAACATCGAGGAGATGGTGCGAGACTCGCATGCGATCCGCGGCCGTCGGCTTCGCGGTTCCGATGTCCATCTCGCGGTAGACCGTCATGGAGTCGGCGCACGCGATCTCGGCGCCAAATCGTTCCGCGAGAGCGAGGGCGATGGCGGACTTGCCGGAGGCGGTCGGACCGACGAGAGCGAGAAGCGCCTCGCTCACGCGAGGATGCCCTCCAAGTGGTGCGGGTGCCCGTCTCGGATGACCACATCGACGAACGTTCCGGCCGACAACTCACCGGGAACGTGGACGATCTTGTTCGTGCGCGTCCGCGTGGTGGTTCGAGATCGATCCTTCTTCGAAGGTCCCTCGGTCAGCACCTCGACGCAACGCCCAACCATCTCGCGATTCCGAGCCAGGGAGATCCGTTCCTGCAGTTCGACCAGCCGCTCGTACCTCTCGGCGACTGCCTCCCCGGGGATCTGATCGGGCATCGACGCCGCTTCGGTGTGCGGCCGGACCGAGTACTTGAACGTGTACGCGGAGTCGAAACGCGCTTCGTGGACCAGGCGCAAGGTCTCCGTGAAGTCTTCCTCCGTCTCGCCGGGGAACCCAACGATCACGTCGGTCGAGACGGCGATATCCGGGATCGCGGCACGGATGCTCGACAGCGTTTCCAGGTAGCGCGCACCGCGGTAGCTTCGGCGCATCCGCTTGAGCACGCGGTCGCTCCCCGATTGCAGCGGGAAGTGGATGTGCTCGCAGACGACACGGCTGCTCGCCATCGCATCGATCACGTCGGGCGTGAAGTCGTGGGGATGGGGACTGGTGAAGCGGACCCGACGGAGCCCGTCGATGCGGTCGAGCGCGCGCAAGAGGTCGGCGAACATCGGCCTCCCATCGAGGTCACGGCCGTACGTGTTGACGTTCTGACCGAGGAGCGAGATCTCAACAACGCCGTCGTCGACGAGGCGGCGCGCCTCATCGAGCACATCCCCCAGCCGGCGGGAAACCTGCGGCCCGCGAACGTACGGGACGATGCAGAACGTGCACGCGTTGTCGCAGCCGACGCTGACCGACACCCACGCGTGGAACGGGTCGTCTCGGCGGGCCGGAAGGGCAGAGGGGAACGTGTCGGTCTGCTCGGCGAACTCGAACGAAGGGGCACCCGTCGTTTCGCGCTCGGCCAGCAGCTGGGGCAGCTCGCCAACCGAGAACGTTCCGAATGCGACGTCGACCCACGGCGCCTTCTCGAGCA
>VAYV01000205.1 GCA_005883175.1 Actinomycetota bacterium | reverse complement strand
CGCTCGGCGCGGATGCCCTCGACGAAACCTTCGAGGCGCGCTTGGGCCTTCGTGCCGAACTCCGCGTCCTTCGTCGGGTCGACGCCCGCTCGCATGAAACCGCCGTCCCTCGTGAATGCGCCGAGGTAGGCGAGCTCGAGGTACTTCGGCTTGCCCAGCTGCGCCAGCTCCGGGACGCGCGTGAGTGCCAGGTAATACGACGCGAGCTGAAGGTCCTCTTCCGCTTCATCGTTGCGCTTCGCGTTTCGGCCGGTCTTGTAGTCGATCAGCCGCACCATAGAGTTCCCGAGACGCACGACGCGGTCGATGCGGCCGCGCATCGTCGCACCGTCGATCGGGAACTCGAAGGCCACCTCGCTCGCGAGCGTGTCGAGCTTGCCGTCCTTGTCGAGCCACCGGCGGAGCATCTCTTGCGAGTCGAGCTTGCGGCGGTGCTCGATCGCGACGCTTTCGAACACGGTCGGATCCCACAGGTCGTCCAGCGCCGCGAGAAGCGCGTCGTTGGTCGCGGCGATCTCGCCGCGCGCGCACCGGTCGACGATGTCGTGCACCCACGTGCCGACGAGCATCTGGTGACTTGTGTCGGGATCGAGCCCAAGCTCCACCTGATACAGGTACTGCAGCGCGCAGTTGTCGTACGAGGACAGCCGCGAGTAACTGGTGCGCAGATCCTCCGCGACGAGCGGCGTTCCGGGATCGGTCCACGCGTGCTCGTACCACCAGGTCTGGGTGTCGACGCCCGGGAGGCGCGCGATGTGGTCGAGCGCGTCACAACGTTCGGCGTCGGAGATCGTCGCGTCGCGCATCGTCCGGCGCCACGTCGCTTCGGCCTCATCTCGCGTCAGCGGTTCCGGTCTCGCGGGCGCCGTGCCCCACTCGAGGCCGAGGTGATGGAGGAACGGTGATGGGACTTGCGGCTCGCGTTGGCTCGATTCGCGCGCGCACGTGAGCAGCATGTGCCGGCGCGCGCGGCTGGTCGCGACGTTGAAAAGCCGCCGTTCTTCGGCGAGGCGCGCCATCTGCCGGTCGAAGGGCGACGCTAGCGCGAGAAGATCGCGCAGGTCGAGCATCGCGCGCTTGTCGCGCGGATCTGGGAACTCCCCTTCGACGCACCCCGCGACGATGACGGCTTCGTGTTCCGTGCCCGCAGCGTTGTGCGCCGTGAGCAGGCGCACAGCACCGGGCCGGCGCTCGTCCGGCATGTGCCACGGCTCGGGCCCGAACTCGACGCCTTCGAGCACGTCGAGGTAGTCGTCGAACTGCTTGCCGGGACGGCGGTCGCTGAACCGCTCGATCGCTTGCGCGAACGCGGTGACAGCGTCGAGGGCATCCTCGTCCTCATCGGCGACCGCGCGCCGCAGGTAATCGAGCGATCCCCACAAGAACCAGAACACCTCGTCGGGACGTTCACGCATGTTGCGGTCGGCGATCTCGTCCATGAGGGCGCTCAATCGGTGAAGCTGCTCGACGATTTTCTCCGGGAGCTCACCAGCCGGAGCGTCGATCATCCCCGCCAGCGAGGCGCCGCGGATGTGCGCTTCTCGCCGGAGCGCGCGCACCTCGTACGGATCGAGCTCGCAGACGGGCGACGCCAGGAGCTTCGGGAGTCGCTCCTCGCGCTCGGCCGGGCGCAACGCCGCGCGCGCGAGCTCGAGCAGCGGTATCAGCACCGGCTCCATCGCGAGCGGCCTGTTCTCGCCCACCACGACGAACGGAACATCCTCGCGATCGAGGGCTCCTCGGATGGCGCGCGAAGCCGGACCGTAACGGCGCACGATGATCGCGATGTCGCCCCACGCGATCCCCTCGCGCGCGCGCAGACGGTGGCACTCGCGCGCGATCGCATCGGCCTCCTCCGTCAGGTGGTCGAACTGCCAGGCGGCCGTCACAGGCATGCCCCGATGGCTGCTCGACAGGTCGACGGTGGTCGTGGGTGCGAATGCTTTCGCGAACGCCGCGCCGGCGTCGGGCACGCTGCCACGGAACCCGTAGATCCGCGCGTCGGGGTTCACCGTCGCGGTCACCGAGCCGCCGGTCACGAATAGGGCGCGCAGCAGCTCGTGCTGCGCGGGCGTGACGTCTTGGTAGTCGTCCACGAGCAGGTGCTTGGTCTCGGCGCGAATCTCGTCGGCTACGTCTTGGCTTTCGTTCAGCAGCTGCCATGCGCGCGCGATCACGTTGGCGTGGTCGACGACGGCGTCGTTGCGCGCGTCGAGCGTGGTGAGGTACCGGCGGAAGAACCGCGCCGCCTCCTCCAGATCGGGCCGGCCGGCTTGGCGCGCCAGGTCAACCAGCTGCTCGGGCGACTTCAGCGCGTCTTGTGCGCGCAGCACGAACTCGCGAAGCTCTTCCACGAACCCGGCGAGGTTGGTCTGCTTCGGGAACGCCGACCAGTGCTGCTGCTCCGTTGGGTCGTCCAGCATCTCGCGGACGAGCGTGAACTGCTCCGGCCCGGTGAGGAGCCCCGGCTCACGGCCGTAGCCGAGCCGGCGGTAATAGCTGCGGAGCAAGCTCAGGCCGTACGAGTGCCAGGTGGTGACCCGGACCTGGTCCGTCGACGTGCCCAGCTCGAGCAGGATCTCTTGGGACAGCGCGCGCGCCGCGCGCCGGCTGTGGACGAGGAACAGGATCCCTTGCTCGCCGGCCCGTACGAGCTCGAGGTAACGGTTGCGGAGGGAGGTCGTCTTTCCCGACCCTGCCGGGCCCACGACGAGAGAAGCCCCAGCTAGTTGGATATTCCCGAGCACTCAAGCAGCCTTTCGATTTTCGACGAAGCGGATACTAACCGGCTGCTGTGACAGGAACCCCCGGTGCGGGAAAAGTTGAGATGATTTTCAGGATCTGCTCGCCGTAGCGCTGCATCTTCAGGGGTCCGACGCCCGAGATCGTGCGCAAAGCGGCGCGCGAGTCGGGGTGGACACGCTCGATCTCCGCGAGGGTCGCGTCGTGGAAGATCACGTACGCGGGAAGCCCCGCGGCCTTCGCTGCCTCGGCACGCCAGGTCTTCAGCGCTTCGAACAGCGGCCCGCCCGTGCGCGCAACGGGTCGCGCGCGCGCAGGCACCACGTCGGCCACCGGCCGCTCGGACGGGGGCGTGATCTCCGAAAGGAAGGGGCTGGGGCGCGGCTTGGACCGGCGCTCGCCGTCGCGCGCGCGCGCGAAGGAGATGGCGAGAAACCGCTTCGTGCGCGTGATCCCCACGTCTCCAGACGGGGCAGGAACACGGCCTCGAACTCCAGGCCTTTCGCGCGGTGGTAGGTCATCAGCTGGACACCGCGGCCTTCATGCTCGGTCGCGAAGCGCGCGCGCAGATCTGCCGCGAACGCCACCATGTCGTCGCCGGGAAACTCGGAGGCGAGCGCGACCAGGCGCTCGAGATCGGCTTGCCGGGTCGCTTCGTCCCCGCCCTCGTACTTCCCACCGGGGTCGTACCCGAGCTCCGCCGCGATCCGCGCAGCTTCTCCTGTCACCGAACCCTCGGCTGCGCGCGCCCTCACGAGGAAGCTGCGCGCAGCCGGCCGCTGAAGGAACGAGCCGTCGCGGACCTGGAACGGGATGTGCGCGCGCGCGAACGCTTCCTCGAAGTCTTCCGAGCGGCCGTTGATCCGGAACAGGATCGCGATGTTCTCGTGCGCGATGCCTTCAGCGTGAAGTCGGACGCACTCGGAGACGATCCACGAGATCTCTTGCCGGCCGGTCTCGAAGTCGCGCAATGACGGTGAAAGGCCCGGCGGCTTCGTCGCGCGCAACGTCTTCCGGGAGCCACGCAAACGCGGCACCAAACGGTTGGCGACCGACAGGATCTCGGGCGTCGACCGGTAGTTCTCCTCGAGCGTGACGACCGTCGTGTGCTCCCAACGACCGGCGAAACGCAGCAGGTACTCGGGCGTGGCGCCGGTGAAGCCGAAAATGCTCTGGTAGTCGTCGCCCACGACGCAGACGTCATCGCGCGCGCCCATCCACAGGTCGAGCAGCGTCTGCTGCAGCAGGTTCACGTCCTGGTACTCGTCCACGGTGAACGCGCGGTACCGGCCGCGCACGACGCCGAGCGCGCGCTCGTCTTCCTGCAGGAGGCGCACCGTGTGCTCGAGCAGATCTTCGAAGTCGATCATCCCCGCCGTGCGCCTGCGCTGCTCATACGTGACGTACACGCGATGCATCAGGTCGGCGGGGATCGGAGACTCGTGAGACCCGATCTGTTGGAGATAATCCCGCGCCGGGATGCGGCGGTTCTTGGCCCACTCGATCTCGCCGGCCAGATCCCGCAGCGCCGTGAAGCGGTAGGGCATCGGGAGGGACTGCGCGATGCGGTGCAGGATCTGGCCCTTGTGCGCGAGGATCTCGGGCTGCTCGGGCGAGAAACGGCGGAACTGGGCCAGAGCCTCAGCGTGGAACGTGCTCGCGCGCACGCCGGTGGCGCCCAAGGCCTGCAGGCGCGCGCGCATCTCGCCGGCGGCCTTCGCGGTGAAGGTCACGGCGAGGATCTCGCCGGGCATGAATGTGCCGGTGAGCACCTGGTTCGCGATGCGTCGGGTGATGGTGGTGGTCTTCCCCGTGCCGGCCCCCGCGAGGATGGCGACCGGACCGGTCACCGCTTCGAC
>VAYV01000204.1 GCA_005883175.1 Actinomycetota bacterium | reverse complement strand
CTACACATAATCTTGAGTCCAGGCGCGGCGTCGGCCCGCGGAACCGGAGTAACGCAATGAGCAGGCTCAGCCGAGACTCAAGGATCAAGGTCAGAGCTGGTATTCATCACGAGGCCTACGAGGATGGGCTCTGCGTTGAAAGTTCAAGAGCGGTCGTGCCATGAGACGACCCCCGGAGCTCCTCGATGGGGCAGCAGTGCTCAAGGTTGCGGACTTGAGCTCGGCGGTACCAACGAACGCCACCCGTCACGTGGTGGAGGGGCGGACCGTGAGCGGATTCGCCGGGTTGGCCCTCGCTAAGTACTCGGCCGATCCTGGTTTGTACCTCTTTTACTGTGACGCAGATTGGAACATCGTGACGGACACGTATCACGCGACGATGGATGAGGCGATCGCTCAAGCGGAGTTCGAATTCGGCTCCGTGGCCTTTGTTGACGCAACGAATGCGCCCTGAATCCACTGACCAACGAGCGAACAGGCATCAGCTCCACCTGATGCTCAAACTCGGATGATGAGCGGCCCGCTCTTTAGTTCGAGCGTGCCGCCAGCATGTTCGCGTCCCGATAGACGACCCATCTGCCGTCGGCCTCTTTGCGGAAGATCGTGAGCGTCGGACCGGTTCGGATAACCGCGTCACCCTCATGCGGAATCATCTTGACGCTTAGCTCCGCCCACGAGTACGCCATCGAACCTGAAACGTAGATCTCCTGCGGAGCGCCTTGTGACTCGATCCTGCCGTTCTCGAGAACGGAGCGGAACCCCTCGGCAAAAGCTTCCTTCCCCCTCATCGGCGGGTTCCCAGGGGTCAAGAACAACACGTCGTCCGCCATCAATGGGAGGATCTCGTCGAGCTGCCCCGCGCGCGTCGCCTCGTGCCAGCGCTCGATCACCCGGCGGATCTCATCTTGGTCGCTCACGACGCTGCTCTTGATACCCGGAGGGTCACGTCGAGAAAACTAGCCACGACCGGCGTTCGAGCCTTCTGATCCAAGCGCTTCTGTCGCGCATGAGGCCATCGCTTCAAGCTGCTCGACGTAATGGTTGAGTGAGTTGTGGTGGAAGCGAAGGTTCAGTTTGGTCGCTCCTGCTGCCGTGTAGTTCATTGCGACTTCGGTGGCTTCCTCCGGTCGTCCCACCGGATCGAGAGGGGGTTCGGGCGCCAGAACGAGATCGAAGCCCGCTCCGCGCGCGCCGATCCCTTCTCGCTGCGCATCAATGATCGGCGTGAGCTTGTCGAGCGTCAGGCCGAATGGCGCCCACCCGTCGCCGAGCTCGAGAGCTCGGCGCAAGCTGCGTGCGGTGCGTCCGCCGACCCAGATCGGAACGTGCTTTTGCACCGCATGCGGGTCGATGACGAAGCCGTCGAAGTCGTAGAACTCCCCGTGGTACGAAGGCACGCGCGTACCGAGCGCCGCGTGCAGCGCGCGCAATGCATCGTCTCCGCGCGCGCCGCGATCGTCGAAGGGTCGTCCGAGCAGACGGAACTCCGGCTCTAGGGATCCCACGCCCACGCCGAGGATCAGTCGTCCGGCGGAGATCCGGTCGAGCGTCCCGTACGTCTTCGCGATCTGCAGCGGGTGGTAGTAACCGAGAACGATGCAGTACGTCGCAAGCCTGATGGAGTTGGTGCGCGCGGCGATGTAGCCCATCGTCGCGGCCGGGTCCCAGTAGATCGCGCCGCGCCGGTCTTCCCCTTCGGCCGGGATCGCGACGTGGTTCGGGAAGCAGCAGAACTCGTAACCAAGGCCCTCGGCGGCTTGGATCACGCTCGCGAGATCGTCGATCTCCGCGTCGAGCTCCCACTCCGGCGGCGAGAATCGCGGGTTTCGGTTGACGATCGGCGGAATGATCCCAAGGCGCAGCACCGTACCTCCTAAGCCATCGGACCCGAGGCAGCCTATCCGTGCGCGCTCGGACGATGTCTGACTGGACCCCTAGACTCGCGGTCTCCATCAGGACTAGCATCGAGACGAGTCGAAGAAAGGGGGAGGGGATGCTGTCGAAAGCACGTGCAGCCGCAGCTCTGCCGGCAAGCGATCTGGGTCGCGCCAAGAAGTTCTACGGCGAGGTCCTGGGGCTGTCCATCCAGAAGGAGAACCCGGATGGAGTCGAGTACAGCTGCGGAGGTGGCACAAGCGTATTCGTCTATCCGTCGTCGTACGCAGGAACGAACGAGGCGACGGCGGCGGGCTTCGAGGTCGACGACATCGAGGCGACCAAGAAGGACCTCGAGAGCCGAGGTGTCACCTTCGAAGAGTACGACTTGCCCGGCATCAAGACCGAAAACGGCATCGTGACGATGCCGGACGGCTCGAAGGGCGGATGGTTCAAGGACAGCGAAGGAAACATCCTCTCGCTGATGAATCGGGCCTAGCGGCCGGGTCGTTCTGAAGAGGCGCCCCTCTGTGGGCGCCTCTTCGCGTTCCGGGATGAACTCGAACACGTCTCCCGGGCTCCTGCCTTACAGTGGGTGCATGGAGCAGGCCTTCGTCGATGAGGCGCGCATCGAGGTCCGCGGTGGTGACGGCGGTAGCGGGTGCGTGTCTTTCGCGCGCGAGAAGCACAAGCCGAAGGGCCGGCCCGACGGCGGCAACGGTGGGAACGGAGGCTCGGTCATCCTCCGCGTGGACCCGAACGTGGCGACGCTCGCCGACCTCGCTCGAAACCCGCACCAGCGCGCGGAGCGAGGTCGCAACGGTTCCGGGAACAACAAGCACGGCGCATCCGCGGATGACCGCATCGTGCTCGTTCCAGACGGCACTGTCGTGCGGGAGTCGGACGGTGGTCTCGTGGCGGATCTCGTCGGCGCCGGCAGCGAGGTCGTTGCGGCGGCCGGAGGCCGCGGGGGGAGAGGCAACGGGTCGCTGGTGACGGCGCGCAGGCGCGCGCCGGGCTTCGCCGAGCGAGGCGATCCCGGCGAGGAACGCCGGCTCGACCTGGAGCTGAAAGTCATCGCCGACGTCGGTCTGGTCGGTTTCCCCAACGCAGGCAAGTCATCGTTGATCGCGCGGCTGTCGGCTGCTCGGCCGAAGGTTGCCGACTAT
>VAYV01000203.1 GCA_005883175.1 Actinomycetota bacterium | reverse complement strand
CGGCACGATGCTGCTTACTCTGATGAGGTTGACGTCTCCGATGCCGCCCTTTCGGAGAGCGTTGTCAAAGGCTGTTAGCTCGGAGTCGCCTTCGGCGGCTCCGGATGCAAGGCATACCAGCTTGGGCTGCTCGTACATCCCACCCCCTCATCTCGCACCCCGCTCACTTGGCGGGCCAGCAGAATGATCGCGCGGTCTACTCGCAGACCGCGCGACCGGCAGATTGTGGCGCATTGGACCCCCCAGCGCAACTATCTATCTGGCAAACAAAGCCGGGTTCGCAAATCAGGCATCGATAGCGTTCGTCAGGCACCGCCGTCTGCGACGAGACGCGCCGCCAGCTTCGCGAACAGCGACCGTTCAAGAGCCGATGGGAAGACGCCGCCGAGATCGAAGAAGCTCGCCGTCGCCTCGATACGGCCCTTCCTCGCCACCAGGACGTCTTGATAGAAGCGGAAAGTCCGTCCTGCCCCCGACACCGTGGCCGTCAATCGCAACGCCGCCGAGCCGTCCGCATAACGAGGGATCGCGAAGCGGGCGAGGGAGACGGACCGCACGGTGGCTCCTTGCGCGCCTTGCTTCGCGAGCTCTGCCTTCAGCTGCTCGGTGAGAAGGTTGCGCACGCACGTGAGGACCCGCGAGTTGTTGATGGTCGCCATGTCGGCGCGCACGAGGGCCGCCGACCTGTAGAACTGAACCTCGGAGCCGACGGAAGCCTGGGACATGTCGAAGTCGTCGCCGAACACGTCGGTCGTGCTCCCGACGTTCACTGCGGTCCCCGAGCACGCCTTGAGGCGCCGCTCGAATTCCTTCTCCGTCGGGTCGTCGCTGTGCGGCGTGCCCTGCCACCCAGTCGGGAAATCGGCGTCGCTTAGGACGATCGCGCGGGCGCGGTCGTCCTCGGATGGCTTCGGCGTCGGACTCGGCGAAACGAACTGGCCGACCGTCGACTTCGTTGCGTTCGGCGTCGAACTGCCGCTGCAGGCCGTCGCGAGGACCACGAGCAGAGCGGCGATCGCCGCGCCCTTTGCGTGCCTGCGCCCCAATACGTCGCGAGCCTAGCAGCCTCCATGCGCGTGAGAGGACTTGAACCTCCCCGTCCCCCTCACGCGAGAGTCAGCATCCGAGCGGTTCTTAGAAATGCGGCCTACTTGCCCGATTTGATCCCGATCCCCATGGGCGGACGATCGAAATCACGAAGGATGGCTTGTTTGTGCCTTCTCTCCGGCTGGCGAAGCGCCGATGCCAACCAAAGAGAGGGCAACCTGTTGCCGCTCGCGCAGAGAGGGGTGTGAGGGCTAGGTGGCGATCGTCGCGCTCAGCGTCGGAAATCATGCCGTGCATGTCGGTCTCATCGGTACGCCGGCCCTGCTGCACGTGGTGTTACGGCAGGCAAGTCGTCGCGTGCACGCGGCGGAAGCGACGCCCGGTAGCGATTCGATGCCTTTTCGGATACGCGCCTTCCCGACGACCCTGGCGGTCCTATCAGCGAGTGCGGGTCTGCTGCACGCCACGGTGATACGCGAACACCTCAGCGAGTATTGGCTGTTCGGCGCATTCTTCCTCGTCGCCGCAAGCTTTCAGCTGGTCTGGGCGGTGTTGGCATTCCGTCGCGTTAGCCGGAGCTTGATGGTGGCCGGCGCCGCTGTGAACACAGCCGTGGTCCTCCTGTGGTGGACGTCGCGAACGATCGGTCTGCCCCTCGGCCCCGAACCGTGGAGGCCGGAGGCGTTCGGTGCGATCAGCATCGCAGTAGCAGCGATCGAGATCGCTCTGGTCGCACTCTGCCTTACCGCGCTCTCCGCCGGGGAGGAAGCTTCGGCCCCAACGGACACGGCGCAGGAGAGGGTGGAGATACCGTTCGGCGATCTCCTCCTTTCCACCGTGGAGTCCGCACCACTCATCCGCCGCGTCCGCCTGTCTCTTTCACCCGGAAGACTCCTCCGACGCCTTCTCGATGCACTCCCAGAAGGACACGCGATCGCCGAAGAGGTTTGGCAGCGCCGCCACCGCGGGATGCAGTGGCTCCTGTGGCTCCACGTCCCTGCCGTGGCGCTCTACGCATCGATGCGTGGCAAAAGACCCATCGAGATCCTCGTTGAGGCAGGTCTTGTCGCCGCCGGCGGCGTTGCTGCGATGGTGGGCCCGAAGAATCGACGATTTCAGTCGGTCGCGGTCACGCTGGGCCTCGTCACAAGTTCGGCTGTGCTCGTTGAGATCTCAGGCGGAATGATCGAAATCCATTTCCATTACTTCGTGATCCTCGCAGCGGTTTCGCTCTACCATGACTGGGCTCCCTTCTTAACCGCGATCGGTTTCGTCGCAGTCGAACACGGAGCCATGGGCGTCATCGCTCCACGCGCCGTGTACGACCACGCGGACGCGATCGCCCACCCTTGGAAATGGGCGGCGATCCACGCGTCTTTCGTGCTCGCCGCAAGTGCCGTAAGCCTCGTTCGCTGGAAATCCAGCGAGGTCGAAGCGCTGAAAGATCCCCTCACCTGGCTTCCAAATCGAGCTCTCTTCGGCGATCGTCTTCGCCAAGCGCTCGTGCGCGCGGAACAGAGTGGAGGACCCGTCGGGGTGATGTTCCTCGACGTGGATGACTTCAAGTCGATCAACGACACCGCAGGACACGGCGCCGGCGACCGCCTGCTCATCGTCGTTGCCGATCGCCTCCGAGCCAGCGTTCGTCCGTTCGATACCGTCGCCCGGATGGGGGGAGACGAGTTCGCCGTTGTACTCGAAGGCCTCGATCCCGACGCAGTCCTCGGTATCGCCGATCGCATGCTCGAAACCCTTCAAGCACCGTTGCGTTTCGAGGGCCGACAGCTCTCGGTGACTGCAAGCATCGGCATCGCCGTTTCAACCGCTGGGATGGGCGAGTCAGAGCTCGTTCGAAACGCAGACATCGCGATGTACGTTGCCAAGAATGCGGGCAAGGGCCGATACACGCCGTCGCAGGCTTCGAAGCCCTCCTGCGGTGGCAGCACCCCCGGATGGGAGAGATCTCCCCTCTACGCTTCGTTCCGATCGCGGAGGAGACAGGGCTCATCCTCCCCATCGGTGACTGGGTAATGCGGACTGCGTGCGCCCAAGCGCGCACATGGGAGCCGTTTGGCGGGGAATCGCCACGGTGGGTCAGCGTGAACGTTACGGCTCGCCAACTCTCCGAACCGGCCTTCGTCGACGAAGTCCACCAGATACTCGATGCGACAGAACTCGAACCCGATCGATTGATCCTAGAGATCACCGAAAGCGCAATGGTGAGCGATAACAGCGAGCTTTCCCGCAGGCTCCACGGACTAAAAGCGGTCGGCGTTCGCCTTGCACTCGACGACTTCGGGACCGGCTACTCGTCTCTCGGACACCTCCGTCGATTGCCCATCGACATCTTGAAGATCGACAAGTCCTTCGTTGACGGGGTCGATCAAGGCGCCGAGGAAGCGGCGTTCTCCAAAGCGGTACTCAAGATCGCGGAGAGCATGGGCCTCCGCTGCGTCGCCGAAGGTGTTGAGCGGCCGGAGCAAGCCGCCGAGCTTCGCACGGCGGGTTGCGAGATGAGCCAGGGCTACCTCTTCTCCAAGCCTATCGAGGCCATGCAGATTGAAGCCTTTCTCATCAGCCCGCCCCAGCGACAAGGGGGGAGAGGAAGGGTCCTTGTCGTTGACGGGGACAAGGACTCCCGTGAGGGGACCGTTCGCAAGCTCCGCCTCGCGGGTTTCGAGACGCTCGAAGCCGGCACCGGTGGCATGGCTCTCGATCTCGCCCGCATGGATTCGGTCGACCTGATAGTGATCGATCCCCACCTGAGCGACATGCACCCATTGGAGTTTGGCAGTGAGATCAAGAACGACGCGGCAACAGCACACCTTCCGATGCTTGCGACTGCGTCCCTGCGTGACTCGCTGGCACCCGATGTCGCTGCGTTCAACCGAGCAGCCGATGCGCAGATGCGATTGCCGGCGCCAAGTGACGAGCTGCTCTTCCATATCAACCGGCTCTTGACCCGGGGAGAGTCAAGTGCTGAGACGGTTCCTGCGTAGGGACTTCTATCTCTCGACGGCGAGCGGATCCCGCCTGCCCCGCTAGTTCGGGCTTAGGAACGCCGAGTGGTACAGGTTCCAGTGGGTCGCGAGGTACGAGCTCGGCGACGGGTCGGGGTTGTAGTAGTCGTCGCGCCCGCAGTCCCACTCGTCGGCGAGGGTTTGGCCGTCGTTGCAGGCGGTCATCCGTCCGCCTCGTTGGAAGAAGCGGCCGCCGTCGTACAAGCACATGATGTCATTTCGCTGGTAACAATGACCCGCGCCGGAGGAATGCGGCGCGGAGTACTGCACCGCGCCCATCTTGTGGCCTTCCTCGTGCATCAGCGTCGAAGCGGCGACGCCCCAAACGATGCTGTACGATGGGCCTGTGTCGGCGATGT
>VAYV01000202.1 GCA_005883175.1 Actinomycetota bacterium | reverse complement strand
CAGCGAAACCTCTACCTGCGGGCGCGCGGTCGCGTCGGTCCATCCCAGGATGCCGCGGACCTCTTCGCCTTCGGGAAGCTGCTCGACACCGTATCTGTTCAGCACATCTTCGATGAACTGCTTGTGTTGGTCGGGGATCTGCTTCTCGAGGTCGTGCATCACCGCGTCGAGATCGAGCCCGGCGGCGACCGACGACGCCGGCATGACGACGTCGACGCCGTACGGCTTGCCGTCGCAGTTCTCGTCGAGCCACTTCAGCTCGGCTTCCAGCTCTTCGGGCGTGAAGCGCAGCGCGCCGAGCACGCCCATCCCGCCGGCCTTGCTGACCTCCGCCACGATCTCCTTATCGAGGCAGAAGGCGAAGATCGGATGCTCGATCCCGAACTCGTCGCAGATGGGCGTGCGGATGCTCATTTCTCCTCCGATAAAGATGTCGCGAGCTTCTTCGCCCACGGGTAGTCGGGCTTGCCGCTCGGCTGGCGCGCGATCTCGTCGACGAAGTGCACGTCGCGCGGCACTTTGTAGCCGGCCACCTTGGTGCGCGCGTGCGCGCGCACATCGTCGGGTGAGTCGCCGAGCCCGGGTCGAAGCTGCACGAGTGCCGCCACGCGCTCACCCCACCGCTCATCCGGCACGCCGACGACGACCGCGTCGAACACCGACGGGTTGGCCTTTAACGCCGCTTCGACCTCTTCCGGGTAGACCTTCTCGCCGCCGGTGTTGATGCACATCGTCCCGCGCCCGAACACGATGATCGTTCCGTCGCCGTCGATCGTCGCGAGGTCGCCGGGCATCACCCACCGCTCGCCGTCGATCTCGGCGAAAGTTGCGCGCGTCTTCGCTTCGTCGTTGTAGTAGCCGAGCGGCACGCGGCCTCGCATCGCGAGCTTCCCCGTCTGCCCGTCGCCCGGCTGCAGCGGCTTCAGCGAATCGTCGAGCACCGTTGTCGTCGGCTTCATCTGGAACCGAAGCCCGCCGCCTTCCGGCCGCGAGTTGCCCATCACTTCCATGCCTTGGTGCCCGGTCTCGGTCGCGCCGAAGTTCTCCGCGACGATCAACGTCGGCAGGTGCTCCTTGAACTGCTCCTTCACCGCGTCGGACAGGATCGCGCCGGCCGAGCCCACGTACAGGACGCTCGATAGATCGCGCTCCAAGTGCCGCGGCAACGCTTCGGCCATCGGACGCGCCATCGCGTCGCCGACGATCGTCATCGTGTTGACGCGCTCGCGCTCGGCGACCTCCCACACCAGGTCGGCGTCGAAGCGCGGGATCAGCACGATCTTGTCGCCCCAGTTGAAGCCGATGAAGACCGCCAGCTGCGCGGCGCCGTGGATCAAAGGCGCGATCGGGAACTGCACGATCTGCGGGTCGCGCGCGAGTGCGTTCTGCGCGACCTGCTCCGGCTTCTCGACCGGATCGCCGGTCGTCACCGGAGCGCGGGTCGAAGTCGCGCGCAAGCGACTGCACAGCCAGCGCCGCTTCGTAGTCGGCAGAGCCGATCCCCGAAAGGTCGGCGTCTCCCCCGCCGACGGCGAGCAGCGTCTTCAGCTTCGGCACGTCCGCCCTGATCGCCGCGATGCGCGGAGCGAACTCGCGCTGATGCAGCACGGCGACGAGGTCGGCGTCGGCGAACAGGTAGCGCAGCTCGTCTTCGACGTACCGGTAGTTCACGTTGATAGGGACCGCACGGATCTTCAGGCACGCGAGCATCCCTTCGACGTATTCGGTGCCGTTGTACAGGTACATCCCGACGTGGTCGCCGGGCTTCACGCCGGCCGCTTGCAGCGCGTGCGCCAGCCCGTTCGCGCGCGCGTCGAGCTCAGCGTAGGTCAGGCGCTGGTCGCCGCACACCAGCGCGGTGCGCGCGCCGACGGTATCGGCCAACGACTCGAAAAGATCGGCAAGGTTGAATTCCACGGACGCAAGTAGAACACGTTCTCGTTCTGTCTGGCAAGACGGCCGAGCAGGCCTACGTCGAGGCGGTCGCTTCCTCGCCCAGCGGATCGCAGATCTTGCAGGGTTTCAGGTTTTTCTCCTCGCCCGTCACAGAACGCACGTCCGAGCGGCCTTTCACCACGACGCAGTCGGGCCGGTGGAACATCGACCCGCGCGCGGTCGTCACGAACAACGCGGCGGCCGGGGCAGGGCTGCTCGACGTCGCAGCCACCGCGGTGCCGTGGCCGTTGGACGACATCATCGCTTCGATGCGGCGGTACACCTGTTCGGTCTGGTCGGACTGGCGGCGCGTCTCGTGCACCTGCCGCGTCATCCAGTACGCGAAGTAGAAGAGACCGCCGAGCACCGTCAGCGCCAGCCCGAGCAGCCCGCCGGAGATCATGTACGGGATCTGCTCGAACGTGTACGGCGTGTGCGCGGCGCCGTACCAGCCCAGGATGATCAGTGGGATGCCGACGGCGACGAGCGCAGCGCCGATGAACGCGACCATGCGCTCGACCGGCATGCGGTTCCCGCGCGAGCGCACGGACGCCAGCGACGCGCGCAGGCGCGCGACTCGACCCGCTGATTCGCGTTCGGCAACGTCCGTCATGGTTTCTCCAATGGGCACTCTTCCGCGGCCACCGATGATGTCGCCGCGGTGGCCATCCTGTCCAAACCGGTGGCGCCGGCCAACATCCAGAGCAAGGCCAGGAAGACCAATACGATCGGCACCGCCTTGGCCGCGACCGGCACGATTCCGAGCGACCCGCCCTGCTGCACGCCGCCGATGGTGTTGTTCGTAGAGGAACCGGGCAGGATCTGCGGCCCCGGCAACGGCCCTGCCGCAACCGGTCCTCCCGGCGGCGTCAGCGGAGTCACAAGCGGAGGCGCGATATATGCAGGCGCGGCGGCTGACGCGATCGAGAGGTCACCGAGGCGAATCTCGATCGTCTGGTCGAACTGCGTCGGCGTCGCGATCAACCCTTGCACGAACGTCGAGAACTGCTGGAGCACCGGCGCGAGCGGGCTGGAGCCCGGCGATTGCAGCCAGGTGCGGTACGGCTCGGGGATGTTCTTGACGATCTTCTCCATGCCCTGCGCGTTCAACGTGATCACGAGGCTGGAGCCGTTGATCGATCCAGTGCCTGCGTTCTTCGTGACGACCGGAGGCGCAACGGAGATCGAGATCCCGTTCGGCGTCAGATACTGATCGATCAAGCTCTTTGCGAACTTGCCGAACGGATCCTGCGATTGGCCGCCGGCGTGAAAGCCCGTCGAGTCGAATGTGATCGACTGTCCGCCGACCGTGAGCCCGCCGATGAGCTGCGACTTGGTGACGGTCGCCTTCGCTCCGTCGCTGATTACTTCCATCGTGCTGTGCACCTGTTGGATCTGGAGCACACCGGCGACACTTACGTTGGACACGAACGACTCCGCTTGCGAGACCGCCTGACCATCGATCAGCCCCGACGTCGCGACGGACTTCATCGCGCCGGCCTGGAACGCGTTCGGGAATCCGGCTTGCTGCACCACGGAGGTCGCTTCGGTCACGTTTTGATCAGCGTGCGTCGTCATCGTGACGCCACCGCCGGCATCGTAGGAGTTGTCCTTCGGGCCTTGCGGGAAGAACGCCTGCGACTTGAACGGGTACGACGGGTTGCACCCGCACCCCTTCTGGAGGTTGTCGGCGATCTGCGCCACGCCCTTCTGCAGGTTGTCGATGATCGGGACGCATGGGTGCGCGGGGCCGGAGCAGTCGAGGTACCGGGCAGACGTGGGATCTTGCAAGAAGATGCCGGCGGCGAGCGTCAGGCCTGCGCTCCCGTAGACGTCACCGGGCCACACGATGCTCGACAGCGCGTGCGACGTCGGACCGGAGTCGATCGCGGTCGTCGCGTGCGCCTTGTGGAGCTCGAACGTGTGCGGCGCCGGAACGCCGAAACTCGGCGAGTCGATGAGCAAGGAGATCGCGTTGGCGGTCGCGTTCATCTGGTAGCCGCCTAACGCAGGCGCGTCGGCGCGCGCGCCCGGGATCACGAGCGGCACGGCGACCGCGGCGGTCGCGACCGCCGCTACCAACATCCTGCGGGTCCAGTTCATCCCGTCTTCCCGAGGTAGGCCGAAGACAGCTCGTCTTCGACGTCCGCAGCCTGGCCGACCCGCCTCACCCGGCCTTGCACCATTATCGCTGCATAATCGGCTACGGCGAGAGCCGTTCTCGCGAATTGTTCAACGAGCAAGATGGACACTCCGCTCGCCGCGATCTGCTTGACCAGGTCGTACAGCTCGGCGACGACCATCGGGGCCAGGCCCATCGAGATCTCGTCGAGCATCAAAAGTGCTGGGTCCGTGGTCAGCGCGCGCGCGATGGCGAGCATCTGCTGCTCCCCGCCGGACAGCGTGCCGGCGAGCTGGGTCCGGCGTTCCTTCAAGCGTGGAAACTGCGCATATGTCCGTTCTTCGACCTGTTTGAAAGAAACTCCGCTGAACGTCACCATCTGGAGGTTCTCGACGACGGTCAGGTTGGGGAAGATGCCACGGCCTTCCGGGATCGCGCACACCCCTGCGCGCGCAAGCTCATCGGCGGTCGCCCCGTTCACGTGACGGCCGGCGATGTGAACGTGACCGCCGGTCGGACGGAGCTGCCCGCTGGCGACCTTCAGCGTCGTGGTCTTCCCCGCGCCGTTCGGGCCGAGCAACGCGACGACGCAGTCTTCCGGAACGACGAGATCGACACCGTGTAGCACTTCGATGCGCCCATAGGCCGCCTTCACGTCGCGGAGCTC
>VAYV01000213.1 GCA_005883175.1 Actinomycetota bacterium | reverse complement strand
GATCACGAAAGTCGGCCCGGGCGTCGACGCATGGCACGAGGGCGATCGCGTCGCGATCTTTCCCGGCAAGCGGTGCGGCGTTTGCTCGCGGTGCCGGAACGGCGATCCGATCGAGCGCTGCATGATGCCGGCGAACATGGGGATCGAGTTCGACGGCGGCTGGGCCGAGTACGTCGCCATGCCCCAGGAAGCGCTCGTGCGCGTGCCCGAGTCGGTGCCGTTGGAACAAGCCGCGATCCTGTGCGACGCGGTCGGCACTCCGTTCAACGCGGTCCTCGATACGGGGGCGTTACGTCCCGGTGAACGCGTCGCCGTCTTCGGCGTCGGCGGTCTCGGGACGCACGGTGTGATGCTCGCGCGCCTGGGCGGCGCATCGTTCGTCGCTGCGGTGGACACCAGTCCTGCCGCGCGCGAGCGCGCGAAGCGCCTGGGCGCCGACATCACAATCGATCCCGCAGTGCAGAAACCGTCCGATGCGATCAAGGAAGCGACCGCCGGCGAAGGTGTCGACCTCGCGATCGATTTCGTCGGCGCGAACTCGGTCTTGAAGCAAGCGGTCGCGTCGCTCGCGATCGACGGGCGCGCGGTGATCACCGGCGTCAGCGGCGATCGGATCCACCTCGGCCCGAGCGCGCTCTTCGCCGTCATGCGCAACAAGCTGCTGAGCGTGATGGGCTATCAGCGCGCGCACCTGGAAACGCTGGTCGGCCTGGTGGCCAGCGGCCGGCTCGACGTGAGCGGTTCGATCAGCGCGCGCCTTCCGTTCGAGCAGGCCGAAGAAGGCGTTGCGATCCTGCGAGAGAAGCGCGGCGACCCGATCCGCGTGGTCTTGACGCCTTAGCGCTCGTTCGCTTGTTGTTCGAGCGTCCTTCGCGCGGCCGCCTGCGCTTCGGCGTAGACATCCTTCAGCGGACGGCCTGAGTCGCGCGCGACCTGCGCGCAGTCGGAGTACTCGGGAGAGATGCCGGCGACGCCGGCCGCCCCACGTCCGACCTTCACGCGAATCGCGCCGCCGGCGACCTCCACGGTGACGAACTCGCGCGGCATCGTCCACTTTTCGACCACGCGACGCCGCACACCGAGCGTCGTCGTCTCCGCGAAGATCACGTCGCGCACGGGCCGCTCGGCACCTGCGTCGCAAAGCACCGACAGCGTCGCTGCCGGACGCCCGCGCTTCATCACGATCGGCGTCACCCATGCGTCCTGCGCGCCGGCGCCGAAGAGGCGCTCGATCACGTACTCGTAGAGCTCCGGGTTCATGTCGTCGATATTCGTTTCCAAGAGCACGGCCGGGAGGGGACCGAACAGGTCCTCTTCGGTCGCCGGCTCGCCGACGAGCAGCCGTACCACGTTGGGGATCTCGAGCTCGCGCGTCCCGGCTCCATATCCGACCGCCGCGACCCGCATCGGCGGGATGTCGCCGTAGGACTCGACGGTTGCCGCGAGGATCGCAGCGCCGGTCGGCGTCGTCAGCTCGTACGGGACGCCTTGCGAGTACAGCGGCGCGCGCCGCAGCAGCTCGATCACGACCGGACCGGGAATCGGGAGCATGCCGTGGTCTGTGCGCATCATCCCCATGCCGGTCGCGACCGGCGAAGCGTAGATGCGATCGATGCCGAGGTAGACCAGCCCGAGCGCGGTTCCGACAACGTCGATGATCGTGTCGGCCGAGCCGAGCTCGTGGAACGGGACGTGGCCGACGTCGGTTCCGTGCACCGTCGCTTCCGCTTCCGCGAGGCGCCGGTAGATCGAAAGCGCCATCTCGCGCGCTCGCTCGGGAAGCTCGGCGTTCTCGATCATCGACCGGACGCTGAAGTAGTTGCGGAAGATGCCGGCGTTCTCGCCGCGCACGCGGACGGCCGTCGCCCGGATCCCGAGCCGCTCGACGCGCGTCGCCTCCAGCTCCAACCCTTGGATCTGAAGCTTTCCGAGCGGCTGCTCGAGCGCTTCGAACGGAACACCGGCGTCGACCAGCGCACCGAGCACCATGTCCCCGGCGATGCCGCTGAAACAGTCGAAGTACCCGAGCGTGGTCACGATTTCATCTTCAGGATGCGCGCGGCGAGCGCGGCTGCTCCGAAGCCGTTGTCGATGTTGACGACGGCGATGCCCGGCGCGCACGAGTTGAGCATCGCGAGGAGGGCCGCGAGGCCGCCGAACGACGCCCCGTACCCGACGCTCGTCGGGACGGCGATGACCGGGGACGACACGAGGCCGGCGATGACGCTTGGAAGCGCGCCCTCCATCCCGGCGACGACGATCAGAACGTCGGCCGCGCGCAGGTCGGATTGCGCGGCGAGCGTGCGATGGAGGCCGGCGACGCCGATGTCCGCGATGCGCTCGACCTTCGCGCCGAGCGCTTCGGCGACGGCCATCGCCTCGTGCGCGACGGGGAGGTCGGCCGTGCCGGCGGTGACGACGGCGACGAGGCCGATCGGCGCGCCGGACGCCGCGCGCAGAACGATCGTGCGCCCGATCTCGTCGTAGCGGATGCCGTCGGAGAGGTCGTGCACGGCTGCGAAGTGCTCGGGGTCGGCGCGCGTCGCGACCAGCGCGCCGCCGGGGTTGGCGAGCATCGCGATCGCGATCGATCGCACCTGCCCCGGCGTTTTGCCCGGACAGTAGATGACCTCCGGCAGGCCGGTGCGGAGCTCGCGATGCGTATCGATGCGAGCGAAGTCAAGGTCGCTCACCGGAAGCCGTGAGATGAATTCCCCCGCTTCGATCGGAGTGACGTCGCCGCGTGCAACCGCGTCGAGGAGCGCAGCGAGTCGTTCGGCATCCACGGGGCGATATCCTAGCCCCCGCTGTGAGTCGGGACACCCTCAGCATCATCTCGATCGCCGCGGCTGCCGTTGCAGTCGTGGCGCTCGTGCTCGTGCTGGTGCTGGGAAGGCGCGTTCGCCGTATGCGGCGTGCCTTGCGCGGCCGTCCGGCCGCGCCTCGATCGCAGCACGGCGGCAGGACCGAGGAGCCCGAGACGCTCGCGCTGGAGCTGGCCGGCTTGCGCGAGGAGACGATCGCGCTTCAGGACGCCGTGGCGCTCGCCGTCCAGCGGGTCGGCATCGTTCGCTTCGATGCGTTCGAAGACCTCGGTGGGATGCTGTCGTTCGCGGTCGCGATGCTCGACAAGGAGGGGAGCGGCGTCGTGCTCTCGTCGATCAACGGCCGCAACGAGACTCGGATCTACGCTAAGCCCGTCGTACTTGGGCCCGCCCGGGACCTTCACGGAGGAGGCGTTGCTCTCTCTGCCTCAGGCCGAAGGTGCAGAGCTGGTCCCGCTCGGTACGGTGCCCGACGTAGTAGACGCGGTCGCGCTCGGTGAAGCCGCGGCCGGCCTCGTGCCGATCGAGAACTCGATCGAGGGCTCGGTGAACATCACGCTCGACGCTCTTGCGTTCGGAGACCGCATCCAGATCTGCGCGGAGGTCATCCGGCCGATCCGGCACGCGATCCTCGGCGTGGCGGGAACCTCACTCGATCTGATCACCGACATCTCGTCACACCCGCACGCAACGGCGCAGTGCCGCGAGTACCTCGCGCGCGCGGTGCCGAGCGCACGCGTGCACGCGGCGAACTCGACCGCGGAGGCGGCACGCGACGTGGCTGCGCTGGGCGACCTGGCCTGGGCAGCGATCGGAACGGAGCTGGCCGGGAAGCTCTACGGCCTCTCGGTGCTTGCCGCCGATATCGAAGACCGGCCCGAGAACGCGACGCGTTTCGTGCTTCTGGGGAAGGAGCGTGCCGCGTCGACCGGCGCCGACAAGACCAGCGTCGTCTGCTTCATCGAGAAGGACCGGCCCGGGTCGCTGCTTGCGATCTTGCACGAGTTCAGCGACCGGCAGATCAACTTGACGAAGCTCGAGAGCAGGCCGACCAAGGAGCGCCTCGGTGAGTACTGCTTCTTCATCGACATGGAAGGCCACGCCGACGAGCCGCCGGTCCAGTACGCGATCGAATCGCTTCGCACCAAGATCCTCGAGGTGAAGGTGTTGGGGTCGTACCCGCGCGCGGAGCATCCCGGTGCTTGATCTCAAGCTGATCCGCGAAGATCCCGATGCCGTTCGAGCTGCCCTCTCGCGGCGCGGCGGCTCGTATCCGATCGACGCCGTCCTCGAGGCGGACGCGCGCCGCCGCTCGGCGCAGGCACGGATCGACGAGCTGCGCGCGGAGCGGAAGCAGGGCGACAAGCGCATCGCGGCGTTGCAAGGCGCGGAGAAGACCGCTGAGCTCGCACGGCTGAAGAGCTTGTCCGATGAGATCGCCGCGCTCGAAGCAGAGGAGGCCGCAGCGGCGGCGGAGCTCAGCCACATGCTGCTCGAGATACCGAACATCCCACACGAGAGCGTGCCGCCGGGAACGAGCGACGACGACAACGTTGAGCTGTATCGTGTCGGTGAGCCGACGGAGTTCGCCTTCGAGGCGAGGGATCACCTCGACATCGGCGAAGCGCTCGGCATCATCGACGTCGAGCGGGGCGCGCGCACCTCGGGGTCGCGGTTCGCGTATCTGAAAGGCGCAGGCGCGTTGCTGTGGTTGTCGCTGAGCCGCTACGTGCTCGACCTCTTGCTCGCGGATGGGTTCACGCCGATGGTCCCGCCCGTCTTGGTGCGCCGCGAGGCGATGGAAGGAACGGGCCTTTGGCGTCGGCGCATATCGGCGAGATGCTCGACGCGGATTCGGTGCCGATCCGTTATGCGGGTGTGTCGACGTGCTTCCGGCGAGAAGCGGGAGCGCACGGCCGGGACACGCGCGGCATCTTCCGACTGCACCAATTCGAGAAGGTGGAGATGTTCTCGTTCGTGAGCGCGTCCGGGTCGTGGGAAGAGCACGACAAGCTGATCGCGATCGAAGAGTCGATCTTGCGCGCGCTCGAGCTTCCGTATCGGGCCGTCACTGTGTGCGCCGGCGAGCTCGGTGCGCCCGCCGCGAAGAAGGTCGATCTTGAGGCGTGGTTCCCGGGCCAGCAGCGATACCGCGAAGTGACGAGCTGCTCGAACACGACGGACTACCAAGCGCGACGCCTCAACTGCCGCATCCGAACGGATCACGGCCCCGAGTTCGTGCACACGCTGAACGGCACTGCGGCGACGAGCTCTCGGCATATCGCTGCGATCCTCGAAAACAATCAGCGCGCGGACGGTTCCGTCCTGGTGCCGGAAGTGTTAAGAGCGTACACGAGTTTCGACAGCATCGCGCGCGCGTAGCTCAGCAAGCCTATCGCGCGTAGGTCAGGCGCCCGTGTCTAGTGCTGAAACGGTCGCGTTCTAGACCGCGTTATCTATATCTCTTTTTTGTCGCTCCCCACAGACTGGGCCAAAGACCCGCAGCTAGTGGGTCTTAGCTCACAGCCCTTGGGGGACCCAATGAACGAGTCATTGAGGACGCGCTCCTTCGCTGCTTCCGTCTATACGT
>VAYV01000212.1 GCA_005883175.1 Actinomycetota bacterium | reverse complement strand
GGACGCGGTTCGGGACGGCGTTCGAGCAGGTCGGTGGTCATGCGAAACTCCGAGATCTCAGGGGGACGGGTTACGCTAGCGTAACTTACGAAGCCGTAGGACGCAACGCTATCTGAATCGGCATCACCGCAGGCCGGGTTGAACAGGCCGCTGCTATTTCACGCAACCGTCATGCGGGATTGTGAAGATCACTCCCGAACCGATAGGAATAGGGCCCGGCGTTCGACTCGAGGAGGACTCACATGGCGGAAAGCATCTACCGCGTCACCGAAGTGATCGGGACCAGCACCGACTCCTGGGAGAAAGCTGCGAAGAATGCGGTCGAGACTGCGGCGAAGACGTTGCGCGACCTCCGCGTCGGCGAAGTGGTCAAGCTCGACGTCGCGATCGAGAAGGGCAAAGTCACCGCGTACCGCGCGCGCGTGGCCATCTCGTTCAAGTACGAAGCCTAAGCACTCAGAAAAGCCTCCCCGTCGCCGCTCGAGCAAGAGCGATGCGTCCATACTGTCGACCTCTGAGGGCTTGCTGAGTACCCTGCTCTCGGCGGCGAAAGTGGGGGCGAGGAATGCCGTACTGTCAGATCTGCGGCACCGAGTACTTCGAAGGTCGCATGTTCTGCCGGAAGTGCGGCACCACGTTGCCTCGGCCGGAGCCATCGACCGTGCAACCGGAGACGGCGGGGCCCGATCCGGATGTAGCGCCTCCGGAGGGATCGGCTCCGCAGGGGTGGGACTCGATGCCCCGCGCTGCCGAAGCTCCGCGCGGCGGGTGGCTGACCCGGAACGCGCCGCTCGTTTTTGCGGCCGTCGTGTTCGTCGCCGTCGTTATCCTCGCCGCCGTCTGGCTGAGCAAGAAGTCGCTCCCATCGGATTTCTACAAGGCTGACGGGTTCGCACTTCGTCCGCCCGCAGGATGGCGGATCGATAAATCGGGCGCCTTAGGACCGAAGGTTTTCTTCTTCGGCCCGACCGCGGGAGGGTTCACCGTCAACATCAACGTCGTCAAAGCTCCTTCCGGAGGGCTGACCTTGACCGACCTAGCCGAACGGAATCGTAAACGTTTCCGCGGCTGTTCACCTCGTTCCGGTTGATCGAGGACGAGCCGAAACGGGTTCAAGGCAACGACGGCTACATCTTGGGCGGGACCTACACGCAAGGGGTGTACACGCTCCGAGCGAGGGAGCTGCTCGAAGTCAAGAACGGCGTCGTGTACGTCGTGGCTGGTACGGACACCGCGACCGACTGGCCGGTCCAGGAAGCAACGTTGGAGAGCACTCTCGAAACGTTCCGCCCCACCTGATCTCCGGGCGCGCCGTGCGTCATTGCGCGCGCGCCGTCTTCGGTAGGTCCAGCACGTCGCGCAAGAACCGCCCCGTGTACGAGCGCGGGCTCTTCGCGACGTCCTCCGGAGATCCTTCGGCCACGATCTCGCCGCCGAGCACCCCACCCTCTGGACCGAGGTCGATCACCCAGTCGGCGGTCTTGATGACGTCCAGGTTGTGCTCGATCACGATGACGGTGTTCCCCTGCTCCACGAGCCTGTGCAGCACACCGAGCAACTTGTTGATGTCTTCGAAGTGCATAGCGTCGTCGCCGGCTGGCCGACCCGCATGTAGCCGAGTCCGACGTCCGAGAGCGTCTGGAAGTGGCGCGCGATGTTCGGGATCGCGCTGAAGTGCTCGAGCGCTTGCTCGATCGACATCTCCAAGACCTGGTGGACGTTCTTCCCCTTGAACGTCACGTCGAGCGTGTCGCGGTTGTAACGCTTGCCTTTGCACACCTCGCACGGAACGTACACGTCGGGTAGGAAGTGCATCTCGATCTTGATCGTCCCGTCGCCGGCACACGCTTCGCACCGCCCGCCGGAAACGTTGAACGAGAACCGGCCCGGCTGGTACCCGCGGACGCGCGCCTCCTGCGTTTGGCTGAACAGGCTCCGGATGTGGTCGAAGACGCCGATGTACGTCGCCGGGTTCGATCGCGGCGTGCGCCCGATCGGCGCCTGATCGACGTTCACGACCTTGTCGAAGTGCTGCAGGCCGGTGATGCCTTTGTGCTTCCCGGCCACCACCTTCGAGCCGTAGATCTTCGACATCAGCGCGGGGTGCAGCGTGTCGCTCAACAACGACGACTTCCCGCTGCCGCTTACCCCGGTGATGCAGATGAAGCTGCCGATCGGGAACCGAACGTCGATGTCCTTCAAGTTGTTCTGGCGCGCGCCCTTCAGCACGAGCCAGTTGCCGCCCGGCGCGCGCCGCATGCCCGGCACGTCGATGCGCCGGCGGCCGCTGAGGTACTGGCCGGTCAGCGACGATCCGTGTTCGAGCAGCCCCTTCACCGACCCCTCGTACACGATCTCACCGCCGTGCTCCCCGGCCCCCGGGCCGATGTCCACGATGTGATCGGCCGTCGCGATCGTCGCTTCGTCGTGCTCGACGATGATCAGCGTGTTGCCCATGTCGCGAAGGCGGATGAGCGTCTCGATCAATCGGTGGTTGTCCCTCTGGTGCAAGCCCACCGACGGCTCGTCCAAGATGTAGAGCACACCGACGAGGCCGCTCCCGATCTGCGTCGCGAGACGGATGCGCTGCGCCTCTCCCCCGGCCAGCGTCGCGGCGGAGCGTTCCAGCGTCAGGTAGTCGAGGCCGACGTCGAGCAGGAACCCGAGGCGCGCGACCACCTCTTTGATCACGCGGTCGGCGATGTGGTGCTCGCGCTCGCTGAAGTCGATCGACTTGACGAACTTGTCCGCGTCGGCGATCGAGAGGGACGTCAGCTCCCAGATGTTCTTGTCCCCGACGGTCACCGCAAGGGTCTCCGGCTCGAGGCGCGCGCCATTGCACTCCGGGCACGGGATCTCGCGCATGTACTGCTCGACCTTGCCGATCGCGTACTCGCTCTCGGCGCGCTCGTGCTGGCGCTCGAGCCACGGGATCACACCTTCGTAGTGCGTCCAGTACGCGCGCGTCCGGCCGTACCGGTTGCGGTACTTCACGTAGACCTGATCGTCGCCGGTCCCGTACAGGAAGGCGTCGCGCTGTGCTTTCGTCAGCTTCCGCCACGGCGCCGACGGCTTCACCTTCAGATACGCGGCCACCGCTTCCACGAGCTTGTCGAAGTACTCGGTCCGCCCGCCTTGCCAGGGGTGGAAGGGCCGCTCGGACAGCGGCACGTCCGGGTCCGGGACGACGAGCTCCGGATCCACTTCGAGGTGCGTGCCCAACCCGTCGCAGCGCGGGCACGCCCCGTACGGCGAGTTGAACGAGAAGTTCCGGGGCTGCAGCTCTTCGAACGACAAGCCGTCGAACAAACACGCGAGATGCTGCGAGTACGTGTCGATCTGGCCGCCGTCGACGAGCTCGATCGCGACCATCCCATCCGCCAGGCCGAGCGCCGTCTCGACGGAATCGGTGAGACGCCGCTCGATCCCGTCTTTCATCACGAGCCGATCGACGACGATGTCGATCGAGTGCTTGTAGTACCGGTCGAGCCGGATCTTCTCGGAGAGCTCCTTGACCTCGCCGTCGACCTTCGCGCGCGCGAAGCCCTTCTTCGCGAGATCGGCCAAAAGCTGCTCGTACTCCCCTTTGCGCTGACGGACGATCGGGGCGAGGACCTGGAACCGCGTGCCCTCGGGCAGCGCGCGCACCTGGTCCACGATCTGGTCCGGCGTTTGCTTCGCGATCGGGCGTCCGCACTTCGGGCAGTGCGGCTTGCCAACGCGCGCGTAGAGCAGCCGGAGGTAGTCGTAGATCTCGGTGACGGTGCCGACCGTCGAGCGCGGGTTCTGCGAGGCGGTCTTCTGGTCGATCGAGATCGCCGGCGACAGGCCGTCGATGAAGTCGACGTCGGGCTTCTCCATCTGGCCGAGGAACTGGCGCGCGTACGCCGACAGGGACTCGACGTACCGCCGTTGACCCTCGGCGTAGATCGTGTCGAACGCGAGCGATGACTTCCCCGAGCCGGAGATCCCGGTGAAGACGATCAGCGCATCGCGCGGCAGCTCGAGGTGGAGGTTCTTCAGGTTGTGCTCGCGCGCGCCGCGGATGACCAGCGAGCCGGCCGGCGCCTTGGGTGCGAGCGGCTCGGGGCGCGGCCGTGCTGCTCGCTTCGCCCCGTTACCCCCGCCCGCGCGCCTCTTCTGTTGCGTCACTCGACCGCGACCCGCACCATTCCGTCGACGACTTCTACTTCGTACGTTTCGAGCGGCTCGTCGGCCGGCCCGCTGATCACATCGCCGGTCTGCACGTTGAACGTCGAGCCGTGCCCGGGGCACTCGATGACGTTCTCCCCGACCAGATCGCCTTCGCCGATCGAGTAGTTCGCGTGCGTGCACTCGTTGGCGAGCGCGTAGAACACACCGCCCGTGTGAACGAGCGCGACCTCTTTCCCGTTGACTTCTACGACCGAGGCCGTCTCGCCGGGGACATCGTCAGCCGGGACGGCGTCGAAGAACTCAGCCATACGCGTTTTCCTCCCTCGGATCCGTTCCGGCCACCATGATAGGTGGCCGGGCTGCCGGCCGTCCCGGGGTTCCCCGCCTACTTGCTAAAGATAAGGAACCGCAGTGACACCAGGAGCATCACGCCGCCGAACGCGCGCCGGAGGACGAGGTTGGAGAGCTTCCCGGCAAATGCGGCGCCGAAGAATGCCCCCACCGTCAGGCCGACGGCGATACCGATGGCGTACTTCCATTCAACCTCATGTCTGTGTGCGTATTCCAAGACGCCGAGGATGCCGACCGGCAAGACGAGGGCCGCAAGGGACGTGCCGGTCGCGTGCTTCTGGGTCAGGCCGAGGAAGACCAGCGCCGGCACGATG
>VAYV01000211.1 GCA_005883175.1 Actinomycetota bacterium | reverse complement strand
CCTTGCTTGGCCGCGGCGATCGCGGCGCGCGCCTTTATCACGTTCGCCGTGGTCGGTTTGGGGCCGACGAGCGCGGTTATGACCTTTTTCCACTCCTCGTCGAGCTTGTTGCGCTGGGCCCACTCGTGAAGGACCGACGGATCGTTCTCGAATATCGCGAGACACGAGCCTGGGCCCGAGATGCAATCGATCAGCCCGCCGAGAACTTCCTCCGGCTTGGCGCCGGGCCTCGTACACGCGTCGCGGAGGTCCTTCATGGCCTCGAATGGCTCGCCCAGCAGGGCATCGAGGATCTCTTCCTTGGACTTGAAGTGGTAGTAGAGCGCGGCCTTGCTGGTGCCGAGCTTCTCCGCGATCTGGGCGATGGACGTGCTGCTATACCCCTGGGCTGCGATGAGGTCGCGAGCGATGTCGAGGATCCTGGTCCTCGTGCCGGCGGCCTCTTTCTCTTGGAGCATGGGCATATTCTACTTGACGACCGTTCAGTAAGTCCAGTAGTCTGTCGCCAGGGCCACTTAACGACCGGTCGATAAGCGGTCAACGACTCGCAAGACCGATGAATCCCGCCGGCGCGCGCGGTCTGCATGGGCTGAGAGTTCCAACCCGCAAGGAGGTTTAGCTATGCCACCCCTCGACCCCCAGACCGCAACGCTCGAGGCCCAGCTCGCGCCGGTAGCCGACCCGCGCCGGTGGAAGGCGCTGGCCGTCCTGGCCCTCGTCCAGTTCATGATCGTTATCGACGTCACCGTCGTGAACGTGGCGCTGCCGTCGATCCAGAAAGCGCTCCACTTCTCCGCCGGCGGCCTCGCATGGATCGTCGACGGCTACGCGCTGATGGCCGGAGGGCTGCTGTTGCTCGGCGGGCGCACCGGTGACCTGCTCGGACGCCGCCGGCTGTTCCTCATCGGGACCGGGGTGTTCGCCGTGGCGTCCGTTGTGAGCGGGGCCGCGCAGAGCCAAGGGATGCTGATCGCAGGCCGGTTCGCCCAGGGCGCCGGCGAGGCGCTGGCGTCCCCAGCCGCGCTCGCTCTTGTTGCGCTCCTCTTCACCGAAGCACGCGAACGGACGCGCGCGCTCGGTATCTGGGCCGGCCTTGCCGGGCTCGGAGCGACCGTCGGAGTCGTTCTCTCCGGCATCGTCGTCACCTACCTGGACTGGCGCTGGATCTTCTTCATCAACGCTCCGATCGCTCTCGCTGCGATCACGCTTATCCCGCGGCTCGTCGACGAGAGCAAGGCCGAGCGGACCTCGCGCCGCTTCGATCTGCCGGGCGCGGTCTTGGCCACAGGCGGCGTGCTCGCGCTCGTCGACGGGTTCCTCGCGGCTGCTCGTAATCCGTGGGGCTCGTTCGCCGTGGTCGGGCCGCTCGTCGGAGGTGTCGTCGCGTTGCTCGCGCTCGTCGTCGTCGAATCGCGCTCGACGGATCCGCTGATCCCGTTGAAGTTCTTCCAGAACCGCACACGCGTGTCCGCGAACATCGCAACGGCGGCCATGGCGAGCGGGATGTTCGGAATGTTCTTCTTGCTGACGCTGTACCTGCAGCAGATCCTCGGTTACTCGCCGCTGAAGGCAGGTCTGGCATACGTGCCGTTCGGGCTCGGGATGATCGTCGGCATCGGCCTGTCGACAGCGTTCATCGAGCGCGTCGGCGCGCGGTCGCTGATCTCGGTGTCGTTTGCTGT
The DNA here is from genome assembly GCA_005883175.1 of Actinomycetota bacterium. GTDB lineage: Bacteria > Actinomycetota > AC-67 > AC-67 > AC-67 > AC-67. The sequence continues at coordinate 827 of VAYV01000211.1, read as the reverse complement.
CATCGCAGCCGCGCTGTGGATGCTGGGAGGGATCGGCATCCACGGGTCTTACGTCGCCGACCTTCTCCCGTCGATCCTGATGATGTCGATCGGTATGGGCGCCGCATTCCCGGCGGTGGGCGTCGCTTCGTTGCACCAGGTGTCGCAAGAAGATGCCGGGCTCGGCTCGGCCGTGCAGAACACCGTTCTGCAGGTCGGCGGTTCGCTCGGACTGGCGGTGCTTGTAACGGTCGCGGTGCGCACCGCGGCGACGAACGTCGCGACCGGCAGCCTCCCGGCGGTCGCCGCGACCCACGGCTACGCGCTCGCGTTCCGTGTCGCGGCCGGCGCGCTGGTCGCCGCCGCCCTGCTCGCCGTGGCGCTCGTGCCCGGGAAGGTGCAGACGGCCGAGACCGCCGTTGTAGAGACCATCGTCGAACCCGAACCCGAACCGGAAACAGAGCTCGTTTTGATCGAAAGGAAGTGATCCAGATGCGAACCGCTTACATCCTGATCCAGAGAGATGAGATCCGCGATCCGCTCGCGCCGACGCTGCGCGCGGTGCCGGGCGTGATCACAGCCGACGACGTGATGGGACCGTACGACGCGATCGTTCTCGCGAAGCACGATCCGTTCGAGCGGCCCGTCGCCGATGTCGTCGAAGACATCCAGCGCTTACCCGGCGTGACGCGCGCGCTCGTTGCTTCCGTGGCGAGCTCCGTGATCTCACTCGTCGAGCCGGCCGACCACCTCGCGCGCGCAACGACGTAGCCGGCCGGACACCTTCGCAGGGCGCCCGACGGCCGGTGAGGGCTTTGCACGTGAACAGCCCCCGCCGTAGGGTCAAG
>VAYV01000210.1 GCA_005883175.1 Actinomycetota bacterium | reverse complement strand
CCTTCTCCTGCCCGCGGAACGCCGCGTAGCAGACGTACACGTTGCCGAAGAACGGACTCCTCGCCGCGTTGTCGGCCCAGACCTGATCTTTGTCGCTGAACGTCGCCGACGACTGCTTCGAGATCAGCACCGGCCGCTTCCAGGCGTTCTTATCGCCGTTCGCAGCCGCTTGCACGTCGTCCGTGCGCGAAACGCCGATCGCTTCGAAGCCTTTGAACGCCGGGCTCGTTGGGAAGTTGGCCGTTAGGTTCCCGTAGTAGAGGCGCGAGCCGTTCGCCCATGCGAAGTGCCCGTTGGCGTCAGGCTTCGGACCGAAGGTCATAGCCGGGTCGCCGTCGGAGACCAGGCCGTTCTCGTAGTACCAGGGCAGCGTTCCGATCGGACCGACCGTCGGGCTGCACGCCGCCGGACCCGTGCATCCGCGCGCCGTCCATCCGGTGTACGTCGGCTGCGTCCACGTGTCTCCGCTGTCGAAGGAGAAGTACACGCCCGAGCTTCCGACTCCCGGCGTGAACGGACACGTCGTCGGATCGCCAGCGTTGCACGCTTCCATGTCGATCTCTTCGTTCGCGCCTGCAACCAAGATGTTCGGATGGTTGGCGTCGATCGCGACCGCCGGTTCATTCTGCTTGTTCTGCGAGAACGGTGTCGTCGGGCTGCCGACCGTTACCTTGGTGTCTGCATTGAATGCCGACACGGTCGTTGCCGGGATGATCAGAGCCGTTCCAAGAGCAAGTGCTGCGAGTGCGACGAAGCGGCGACGCCACATGCTTCTCCCCCTCGTGAGACGATCGGCTTGAAAGGCGAACGACATCCGACCGTATGGAAGCGAAGTCCGTCAAGGGTGGATCTTGCATCGGTGTGTTCAGGAAAGCGCAGTGTGCTCAGGCGATAACAGCAGACGCGACGCGCGCGCGATGCTGATCGGGATTCCCCCACGCCGCGTTCAAGGCCCAGATGCGCTTCATCCACACGTGAAGGTCGTGCTCTTGCGTATATCCGATCGCGCCAAGGGTTTGCAGCGCAGCCTTCGCGGCACCGGCGGCCGCGTCTCCGGCCATCGCCTTCGCCATCGAGACGTCACGTTCTATCGTTTCGTCCCTTTGACTTAGTGACCACGCCGCTCGATAGACGACGGGGCGCGCGAACTCGACGTGCAGCAGGGCGTCGGCGAGCTTGTGCTTCACAGCTTGGAAGGAGCCGATCGGCTTGCCGAACTGGTGGCGCTCCTTGGCGTAGTCGGCGGCCATCTCTATGGAGCGGGAGGCGAGGCCGAGGAGCTCGGCGGCCGCGCCCAGTGTGGCCCGGTTATCAGCCAGATCTCTGTCGGCTTCGAGGACGGTTCCGCTCTCGAGCCCGCCGGTTATCAGAAAGACCGGTCTCGCTGCATCGATCGTCTCGACCGGTTGCAGCGTCACCGCTTCTCGCCGCACCGAATAGAGCGCGCCGTCTCGTTCGATAACGATGACGTCGGCCACATCGGCATGGGCTACGAATCTCGATCCAACGGCGGCTGTAACGACACCGTCCAGCGCTCCTCCCGCGATCAGCGCAGCTTCGATCAGCGGTTCCGGCAAGGCTGCTCGCCCTGCTTCTTCGAGGATCGGCACCAAGTCGATCTCGGTCATGCCGCTCGCGAGCATGTCGATCATGCCCATCTCGCGCAGCTTCGCCCACCGTTCGCCAGAGAACCCCGCGCGCGCGGCTTCCGGCGGACATTCCTTCTCGAGCAGCTCGCGCACCGTGCGCGCGAACAGCTGCTGATCGGCGGTCGGCTGGAATCTCATCGCGGCAGACCCAGCACGCGCTCGGCGACGATGTTGCGTTGGATCTCGTTCGTGCCGGCGTAGATCGGCCCGGCGAGCGAGAACACGAAGCCGTCGAGCCATGGGCCGTCGAGCGTCGCGTCGTCGCCGAGCAATCGCAGCGCGGTCTCGTGCATGTACAGATCCATCTCGGACCACCACAGCTTGTTCAGGCTCGCTTCCGCGCCGATCGTTCCGCCGTCCATCAGCTTCGACACTGCCCAGAACGTCGCCAACCGGTATGCGTCGGCGCTCATCCACGCGCGCGCAACGTCGTCCTGAAGCGCGGCCGGAGAACCGCGTTCTTTGAACAATTCAAGCAGCCGGTCGGCGGTCGCCATGAACCGGCCCGGTGAGCGCAGCACAACACCGCGCTCGAAGCCGGCCGTCGACATCGCGATCTTCCACCCGTCGCCTTCGGGGCCGAGCGTGTTCGCGACGGGCACGCGAACGTCGTCCAAGAACACTTCCGCGAAACCGGGTTCACTGTCGATCTGCGCGATCGGTCGCACGGTGACGCCGGGTGCATCCAACGGCACCAGGATGTAGCTCAGCCCGCGATGTCGTTCCGACGACGCATCGGAACGGAACAGACCGAACATCCAGTCCGCGTACACGCCCCGCGACGCCCACGTCTTCTGACCGTTCAATATCCATTCGCTTCCATCGCGCGTCGCCCGGCTCGTCAACGACGCGAGATCGCTTCCTGCATTCGGCTCGGACCAACCCTGGCACCAGATCTCGTCGCACGACGCGATCGGAGGCAAGAAGCGCTGCTTCTGCTCTTCCGTTCCGAATTCGAGCAGCGTCGGCGCAAGCAAGAACAGCCCGTTCTGATTGAGACGACGCGGCGCGCCCGCGCGGTAGTACTCCTCTTCGAATATCAGCCACTCGATCAGCGTCGCCTCGCGTCCTCCGAACGCGCGCGGCCAGTTCACGGCCGACCACCCTGCGTCGTGGAGCCGCTTCTCCCAGGCGCGATGCTGCTCGAACCCTTCCGGCGTATCCATCGATGCGAGCGGGCCGGGCAGATTCTGGCCGAACCAGGAGGCGCACTGTGCGCGAAAGGCCTGCTCCTGGGTGGTAAATGCGAGATCCATGGTGTCGGGAGTGTATCTGACGGACCGTCAGGTTCGATCTGCCAGACTGCTTGCAAAAATGAGCAAATTACACGGTGGGGAAAAATATTTTCGCGCGTGCGCTCGAGACGTCGTGAAGCGCCCGCTTCCCCAGTTCGGGTGCGCCCCACAGATCCAGCGTGGGAGCGATTGCGGCTCCGCCAGGATGCAAAGAACCGGCCGCAACAATTCGCCGCCCCGGTCGCCACGAGCGCCCGGGCGAGCCGGTAACCCCCTGACGAACCGAGGAGCTCGCTCATGAAGTTGAAGCTATTCGTCACCCTGACTCTCGTCGCCGCCTGCGCCACCGCAGCTGCCTTGGGCGGCCGTGGCGGGGCAACACCCACGGCGCAGACGTACAGCGATCAGTTGATCCGCGTGCAGGAAGTGCACGCCGCGAAGGTCGTCAAGCTGCCATCGAAGCCGGCCGTGCATCGGGCACCGCGCCGCGCGCGCGTCGTTACGCGTGCAACGCGTAGCTACCGTCGTCCCGCGCCCGTGTATCACTTCACCGGTGCGACGCATTACGGACGCGCATCCTGGTACACCGGCGGTTACGGCGCGTGCGGACACGCACTGCGTGGTTACTACGCCGCCTCGCGCACCCTTCCGTGCGGCACGCACGTTCTGGTTTCGTACGGCGGCCGCAGCGTCGTCGTCACGATCGAGGATCGCGGCCCACAGTCCACGCTTCGCGATCTCGACCTGTCGAAGTCTGCGTTCGCCGCGCTTGCGTCTACCTCCAAGGGCGTGATCTGGGTTCACTGGCGCGTGCAGTAAGCGCTACAAGCTGGCGACGCGCGCTGCGAGAGCTTCGTCCATCGACGGATCTTCGTAGCGCGCGCCGCCCAGCATCCGGGTAACGTCGAACGCAGTCGCTTCGATCGACCGGAGCAGCCTGCCGAGCGTTTCCGGTTCGAGCTCGTCCCAGTGACGGGACAGGAAGGACACGCTGCGCGAGAACGCACTTGCTGCGCGAACGAGCTCGTCGTAGCCGGCCGTCCAGTCACCGTCTCGAGCCCGGTGCGACCACACCGCGACCGGCGCCGGCAGGGCTTCAACGTCTTCGAGTTCCACCGCTGCGATCATCGGAGCCTCCCTTCGACTGCCGACAGGGTAACGAGCGGAGATTTCAGGGCCGTATCGCTCGTGTGACAACGGTGTGAAATCCCGAGCCGACCCTGATACACCTTCGCCTCATACCGCTCGAAGGGGGACGCCGTGGCGTACCGAGTCATCCAGTGGAGCACCGGAAACGTCGGCCGCTACGCGTTGCGCGGGATCATCGGCCATCCCGACATGGAGCTCGTCGGGCTGTGGGTGTCGTCCGACGCGAAAGCGGGGCGCGCCGCCGCGGACCTCTGCGGCCTCGACGAGCCGACCGGCGTGCTCGCATCGAACGACACCGACGCGTTGCTCGCGATGGACGCCGACGCGGTGTGCTACACAGCGACCGGCGACCTGCGTCCCGTCGAGGCGCTACAAGACATGTCGGCGATCCTCGCATCGGGAAAGAACGTCGTATCGAGCTCGCTCGTTCCGCTCGTCCATCCCGCAGGCGCGCTCCCCGACTTCACCGCGCCGCTCGAGGAAGCGTGCGCCAAAGGCAAGTCGTCCTTCTTCACCTCCGGCATCGACCCGGGGTTCGCGAACGACGTGCTGCCGCTGTTGCTGACCGGCGTGTCCGAGCGCATAGACACCGTGCGCGTCCAAGAGGTGCTGAACTACGCGACCTACGACCAGCCCGAAGTCTTGTTCGAAACGATGGGATTCGGGAAGCCGATGGACCACACGCCGATCCTGTTGATGCCGAGCGTCCTTTCCCTGGCGTGGGGCGGCACCGTGCGGCTGCTCGCGGATGGATTGGGCCTCGCGCTGGATGAGATCGCGGAGACGTACGAGAAGCGCGCCGCCGACGAGACGTTCACCACGAAGCCCGGCACCGTCGAGAAAGGAACGATGGCGGGGCTGCGCTTCGAAGTCCAAGGCGTCGTCGACGGCAAGCCGCGCGTGATCGTCGAGCACATCACTCGCATGCACAACGACGTCGCTCCGGATTGGCCGGCCCCGCCGGGCAAGGGCGGATACCGCGTCATCATCGAAGGCTCGCCGAACATGACGTGCGAGCTGATGCTCGAAGGCGACGACGGCGACGAGAACTCGGGCGGGCTGATCGTCACCGCGATGCGCTTGGTGAACGCGATCCCGGCCGTGGTCGCGGCGAAGCCGGGCTTGCTGAGCGCGCTGGACCTGCCTCCGATCTCCGGGCGAGGGCTCGTTTCCATCTGAGAAGGGTTCCGCCGGCCCGCACCGAAGTTGAACCGGGGGGCACTGATGCGCATCCGGATCGCGTTGGTCGTGGTGGCAGTCTCGCTGGCCCCCCTCGCCGTCCAGCCCTCCCCAGCAACGACGAGCATCGTGCGCGAGGCGGTTTCGTTCACCGTCACGAACCCCTTGAACCCCGGGCACGCGTACACGATCCGCGGCGAGCTGGTGCGGCCGCGCGCAGGCTGCTCGGGATCGGTCTTGCTGGCGATGCACGGCCTGTCGTACGCCTCGTGGGCGTGGGACTTCCCGCTTCAGCGGGACCGCTACTCCGTCGCGCAGGCGCTGGCGAAGCGCGGCTACGCGTTGCTCGCCGTCGATCGGCTCGGGTACGCGACGTCGGAAGGCAAAGGCAGGCCCGACCATCCCAACGGCTACACGCTGACCGCGGAGGGCTACGGCGAGATGGCGGCGCAGATGGTCGAGCAGCTGCGCGCGGGCACATACCGAGCGAAGAAGCCGGTCGCGTTCCAACACGTGGGCTTGATCGGACACTCGGCCGGGACGGAAGACGTCGAGCTCGCCGCCGCGCTGCACCCGGGTCTCGTCGACGTTCTGATCCCGACCGCGTACACGCACGTGCCTTTCGTGAACAACAACTGGCTGATCCGCGAGTGGTCGCAAGACAACATCCGCGCGGGGCAGAGCGACTACGAATACTTCGAGACGAACCCGGTGATCCGCGCGCACGACATGTACAAC
>VAYV01000209.1:3353-5494 GCA_005883175.1 Actinomycetota bacterium | reverse complement strand
GTCGAGCTGTCCGGAAAGAAGCGCGTCGAGCTTCCCGAAGCCGTCGCCTTCAGCATGGCAGAGCGGTTGTGGAAGACGGGGCTGACGACGGCCCCGCCGGGCGAGCTCCACTACCTGATGCACCCGTGGGTGGTCGACTCATCCAAGCTTCGAGCAGCCGGCTGGGCGCCGCGCTACTCGAACCGCGAGGCGCTGCTGGAGACGATCGAGTCGCACCGCAATTGGATCAGCGTCGGGCGCGCGCGGGTGCGGAAGGACTCACTCGCGAAAGGCGCGGCGGCGACGCTCGGTGCGGTCGGTGCGATGGCGCTGGTGCGGCGCGCGCGCAAGCGCAGCGGGTCTTAAGCCTTCCCGTTGCCCCCGGCCTTGCCGTTCAGGTGACGGCGCTCCCACTCGAAGAAGTCGTCGGTGTAGTAGCGAACGCGGATCTTCTTGTACTCCTTCGTTGAGTAGAGCATGCGGCGCTCGTGGATGCCGGTCTGGTCTTCGATCGCATGCGCGGCGACCTCGCACTCGTCCTTGGTGCGCGCGTGCAGCATCCCGAAGAGGTTGTACGGCCAGTCCGGATACGTCGGCCGCTGGTAGCAGTGGCTGACCGCGGCGAAGCCGGCCATCTGGTAGCCGACCTCTTCGATGCGGTCCTCCGGCACCTGCCACACGCTCATCGCGTTCGCGACGAAGCCGGCCTGGCGGTGGTGCATGACGGCTGCGAACCGGCGCGCCAGGCCGTCGTCGATGAACGCGTTCGCCATCTGGAGGATCTGCGCCTCGTCGACGCCGATGCGCGCGGCCATCGCCGCGTACGGCGCCGGCTCGAGCGCGATGTCTTCCTGCAGCTCGCGAAGCGCCGCGATCTCGAGCGGCTGGAGGCGGCCCGGTGCGTGCTTCGGCGCGGAGTAGGCGGGGAGGGTCGTCTTCGCGTCCATCGGGCGCTTGCCGGTCATGTCGAGGTCGACGCCGATCTTGAACATCTTGATCGTCTGCATGATGCGGGTGGACTCCGCGCCGGCGAGGTCGTGCACGGCCTGGACGTGGTCTTCGAGCGATGACTCCGGCGGGACCGCGATCGTCCACCAGATGTTGAACTCGTGGTTGCGCCGGTAGTTGTGCGAAACGCCGGGGTGCTCGCTGATCACGTCGGCCACTTCGTCGACGCGTCCCTCGGGCGCGCGCGACGCGATCAGCGACGACTTGTAGCCCAGCGCGCGCGTGTCGAAGATCATCGAGATCTGCCGGATGATCTTGTCCTGCTTCAAGGCCGCGAGGCGCCCGATGACGTCGTCCTCGCCGATCCCCAGCTTGTCGCCGAGGAACGCGAACGGTCGCGGCTCGAGCGGGAAGGCAACCTGGATCAGGTTCAGAAGTTCCTTGTCGATCTGGTCCAGCTCGCGCGTTTTCACGGAAGGCATGAAGTCAGCGTATCGGTGAGAGAACCGAACGGCAACGCGGCCCGTTGGCCGGTGCGAGGGCTGCTCGATATCCTGCCATCCTTCTTATGTCCCGAGATATCGCGATCGATCTGGGCACCGCGAACACGCTCGTGTTCGTCCGCGGCCGGGGCATCGTCCTGAACGAGCCGACGGTGGTCGCGATGAACGAGCGGACCGGTGACGTGCTCGCGATGGGGAACGAAGCGTGGGACATGATCGGGAGCGCGCCCGGTCACGTCGTCGCTGTGCGACCGATGCGGCACGGCGCGATCACCGACTTCGATGTCACCGAGCGGCTGATGAAGCTCGTGCTCGGCAAGGTCGGTCTCAGCCGCTTCATCCATCCGCGCGCGCTCGTGTGTGTCTCGAGCGCGATCACCACGGTAGAGCGCCGCGCGGTCGAAGAGGCGACGCTGTCGGCCGGCGCGCGCACCGTGCATCTGATCGAAGAGCCGATGGCGGCCGCGATCGGCGCCGGTCTTGCGATCGACCAGCCGACCGGGAACTGCGTGATCGATATCGGCGGAGGAACGACCGAGGTCGCCGTCGTCACGATGGGCGGCGTGATCGCATCGCGCGCGGTCCGGGTCGGGGGGTTCGACCTCGACGACGCGGTCCAGCGCTTCCTTCGCCGGGAGTACGGGCTGGCCGTCGGCGAGCGGACGGCAGAAGCGATCAAGAAAGAGGTGGGATCGGCGTACCCCACCGAGG
>VAYV01000209.1:0-3347 GCA_005883175.1 Actinomycetota bacterium | reverse complement strand
TCTCCGAGGCCGTGCGGGGCGCGCTCGCCGATACGCCGCCGGAGCTCGCGCACGACGTGATCGAGCGCGGGATGCACCTGACCGGCGGGGGAGGCTTGCTCCGCGGGATGGGCGCGCGCCTGACCGCGGAGACGACGATCCCCGTGCATCTGGCCGAGCGGCCGCTCGAAACCGTGTGCCTCGGAGCGGGGCGCGCGCTCGACTCGATCCAGACCTTGAAAGAGCACGGCGTCTTGCTCAGCTGACCCGGACGGATACGAACCTTCGGGAACGCCGCTCGTTACAGTAGGCGTGATGCGACGGGCGGCCGCTGGGGTGGTTCTGCTTTGCCTTCTGGTCCCCGCCGTGGCCGCCGCCGCAGACAACGATCCCTATTACCCGCTGCAGTGGGGGCTCGTGCGCATCGGCGGACCGACGGCGTGGGCGGTCACCCGCGGCGCCGGCCAGATCGTGGCGGTGATCGACACCGGCGTCGACTCCGCGCACCCCGACCTACAAGGACAGCTCGTTCCCGGGTACGACTTCGTCGACAAAGACGCGCAGCCGTTCGACGAGAACGGGCACGGCACGTTGATCGCCGGCATCATCGCGGCGCTCACGGGGAACTCGGTCGGCGTCGCATCGGTCGCGCCGCGCGCGAAGATCATGCCGGTGCGCGTGCTGGGATCGGACGGGTCGGGTTCGTCGACCGCGGTATCCGCAGGCATCACGTGGGCCGTGAAACACGGTGCGACCGTCGTGAATCTTTCGCTCGCGCAAGAGACCGGAGCGAACAACGCACCGCTGTTGCGTTCGCCGGCGGTGGACGCTGCGATCAAGGCCGCGGCGAAAGCCGGCGCGGTCGTCGTCGTGGCAGCCGGGAACTCATCGACGGGCGGCTCGAGCCAGACCGCGTACGACGCGACGACGCCCGGGGTCATCGTCGTCGGCGCATCCGTGAAGGACGGTCGGCCCGCCGCATACTCGGATCACGGGTCCGGGCTCGACGTGCTTGCCCCCGGCGGCGGCAGCAGCACCGACCCGACGGCGAACGGTTGCACGCAAGATCAGTCGATCGTGAGCACATGGTGGAACCCGAACACGAAACGGTCGAGCTACGGCGGCGGCTGCGGGACGTCGATGTCGGTCGCGTTCGTCTCGGGCGTTGCCGCGCTGCTGGGCGCGCGCGGCTACGACAACGCGGCATCGGTCGCGCGGATCGAGCAGACCGCCGACGACTTCGGCGTGAAGGGTCGCGACGATATCAGCGGCTACGGGATCCTGAACGCCGCGCGCGCGCTTGGTGCCCGCACGGTCCCCGCGCCGAAGAGCACGACGCGCGCGTCGCGTCCCCAACCGAGCACGAGCCGCGTAAAGGTGGCAGGGTCGGCGCGCGCGGTGCCGTCGCGACCGCCGAAGGTCCCGACGGTGACGGCTGCAGGGCCGCTCGACATACCAGGATCGAAACGCGGCGTGGCGGTGACGCTCGCGGCCGGCCTCATCGGGGTCTTGATCGTCGGGCACGCGCTGCGCGCGCTGGGAACTGCTCGGAAGACCTAGCCCAGGAAGACGTGGAACAGGGACGCGATCCCGCGTCCCGCGCCGACGACCACCAAGCCCATCGCCGTCCCCGATACGGCAACGCCGAGCACGAGCTTCGTGACCGCCGCGCTGTGCTCGCGCTCCGGGTCTTCGATCACGATCTCGGTCTGGATCAGCCGCTCGGGATCGGGTTGCAGATGCGGAACCCCGGCGGGGACGAACGCGGCCGGCTGGGCCGCCGGCTCGGCGGCGGGGACCGGCTGCGGAGCCGTCGGATAGGGGAGCACGGCTGCGGCTTGCCCGCCTGCGAACGCAACCGGCATCGGCATCGATTGCGTCGGCGCGTCGAGACCGGGTTCGTCCATCGCGCCGAGCTGGGTCATGTCGACCGCCTGGGTCGGATAGTCCGCGAGCTCCGGCTCGGGCGCGGCGTCGACGGCAGCGTCGGGGACCGCCGGGATCGCTTTGGGCGGCCGGGGATGGGCGTCGCGGATCACGACCGCAGCGGTGGCGGCCACGACGACAAGGGCGAGGACGGCGACAAGCATCAGTCAGTCAACGAGCCAACGAAGCTCGGTGTGATGTCATATCCTTGCACGAGCCGCCTCCCGCGTCTGTAAGGATTTCGTTTGGCCCCATCGAGCGACCCTCCCGATCTCGGCTTGCCGCCCGACGCCGGGCCCGATGATTTCTTCGCCACGCCGGTCGCCGGTCAAACGCGATCCGGCAGGCCGAGGGGCCCTTTCGAGCCCCCCCGATCCGGGTTCCGCCGCGTCTTCTCGTGGGCCCCGGCGTGGCTGGTGATCCTGGCCTTCGTCGTGGCGGTCATCGCGCCGGCCGGCTATTTCATCCATCTCCCGTACTACAGCGTCGGTCCGGGCCCGTCCGTCGACGTGCTCGAGCTGATCGACGCGCGCGGGGGCGCGAAGACGTACCCGTCCAAGGGGAAGCTCCTCCTCACGACGGTGTCCGAGTCGATCAACACCGTCAACGTCTGGGACGCCGTGCTGGCGTGGGTCGATCCCAACGTCACCCTGATCCCCGAGCAAGCTGTTCTGCAGGGCCAGACCAGCCGCGAGGTCGAGATCGAGAACCAGCTGGAGATGGACGACAGCAAGTACCAGGCGGAAGTCGCCGCGTTCCAAGCGCTCGGGCTGAACGTCACTCCCGTGTCCGGCGCGCGCGTCCTGTCGGTCGTGGAGGGGCTACCGGCGTTCGGGAAGCTGCGCGCGCAGGACCTCATCGTCTCGATCGACGGCGTCAAGGTGAAGGATCCCAGGGCCGCTGTCACGCTCCTGCAGAAGCACAAGATCGGGAGCACGGTAACGATCGGGTTCGTGCGGGGCCGCTCGAGGAGAACCGTGAAGCTGAAGACGGCCTCGTCGCCTCCCGTGAATGGGAAACGGCACGCCGTCGTCGGGGTCAACCTGGAGACGGCGTTCCGTCTGCCGCGCAACCTCGACGTCGACACCGAGAACATCGTCGGGCCCTCCGGTGGGATGATCATCGCGCTTTCCATCTACGACGCGTTCACGCCGCAGGATCTCACCGCCGGACACATCATCGCGGGGACCGGCACGATCCTGCTCCTGAGCAACGGACAGACGGTGATCGGCGACATCGGCGGCATCGAAGAGAAGGTCCGCACGGCGAGCGCGCACGGCGCCGACATCTTCCTCGCACCGTTCGATCAAGCGGCCGCCGCACGCAAGGTCGCACCGAAGTCGATGAAGGTGATCGGCGTGCACACGTTCGCGGAAGCGCTGAAGGTGTTGAAGGCACTCCCGCCGCTCGCGAAAGCGTCCTAACGCATCGAGCCGGACTCA
>VAYV01000208.1 GCA_005883175.1 Actinomycetota bacterium | reverse complement strand
ATCAGCTTGTACTTGGCGACGTTGATGCCCATCGCCGCCGCACCGTTCTCGTTGTCGCGGACCGCGAAGCACGCGCGCGCGGCGCGGCTGCGCGAGAAGTTCCACATGAACAATAGGAACGCGCTCACGACGCAGACGACCAAGACGTAGTAGCTCTTGTCGCTCTGGAAATCGATGAGGTGGAACAGGTGCGGTCTCGGGGCGGGCGTCGAGCCGCCCTGTCCGGTGAACCAATCCTGGCGGAACAAGAACTGCTCGGCGACGTCCGCGAAAACGAGCGTCATGATCGCGAGGTACAGCCCCTTGAGGCGAAGCGCCACCATCCCGATCACCAGCGCGACCGGCACGGTCACGAGAGCAGCCAGCGGCGCCGCCCACCAGAACGGCGTCGCGGCGCGCGCAACGAGCCCGGCGCTCGCGAACGCACCGACGCCGACGAACGTCGCCGGCATCAGCGACAGCTGCCCCACGTAGCCGGTGACGACGACGATGGACAGCCCCATGAGCCCGTAGATCAGCGCGAGCGCGAGCGTGAAGTTCCACACGCCGTCGAGGATCAGGGGCGGCAGGAGGGCGGCGGCGAGGAAGCCGGCGAGCGGCAAGGCCAAGCGCTTCCAGTCGCGCCGGGGTGAGGGCTGCTCGTCGATGACGACGTCGATGACGTCGGGCGGCGGCGCATCCATGACCTTGGCCATCAGCCGAGCTCCTCCAGCGCGCGCAGCTCTTGCTCGAGCGCGAAGAACCGCTCCACGCGAAGCAGCAGCAGCGCGGCGATGAGCAGGCCGGCGAAGATGCTCGAAAGGCTCTGGATCGGGGTCGCGAGCAGCGATTCCTGCGCGACCCCCAGTCCGAAACCGCCGATCAATGCCGCGGGCAGGCTCACGAACCCGCCGACGACGGCCGCGACGAAGCCGCGGACCATGTACCCGGTCATCGAGTACACGGTGAGGATCGACGTCGGGATGATTTCGCCGCCATGCGGTTCTGCGCCGTCGCGCGCAACGCGATGCCGAACGTCGTCCACTTCACCAGTGCGATGACGCCTGCGCCGGCGGCGATCGTGATCAGGATCGTGCCGATGTGCTGCCAATCGAGTCCGACCGATCCGATGTGGACGACGTGCTGCGAGAACTGCATCGGGGGCTTGGCTTGCGTGGCATTGCGCCATAAGAAGGCCGCCGCACCTTGCAAGAAGCCGGCGACCGCAAGCGCTCCGATGACCTTCGCGAGGAGCCCCGCGTTGCGCATCCGCCGGAAGATGCCGAGGTACGTCAGCGCGCCCAGCACCACGCCGCTCGCCACGGCGATCAACATCGAGACACCGACGGGCAGATGGAAGGAACGATCGATCTGGAAGTAGATGTACGTGCAGAACATGGCCATCGAACCGTGCGCGAAGTTCAACACGCCGGACGACTTGTAGATCAGGACGACCCCGATGCCGAGGAGCGCGAATATCGCGCCCAAGAAGAGGCCGTTGACCGCGTCCTGCGCAAGCAGCGAAGAGCTGAAGGCCAGCACGCTAGTACCCCCACCCACAGTCGCCGTTGTTCGAGACGCGCGCCATCGATCCGCCCGCCGAGAGCCAGTTCGTCATGCGCCAGAACCGGTTGTGGCAGATCTGAAGCATCATCGTCTGACCCATCCTGAGGTGGTCGGCCGGTGAGGTCGTGATCGGCGCGCCGATGCCGGTGTCGAAGTTGTGGAGGTTCCCGAGGATGTTGATCAGCGCCGGGCGCGTGAGGTCGGCGCCGAGCTGCGTCGCCGCGTACTCGAATGCCATCATCCCGATCCACCCGCCGAGCGTCTGGGCGTCGGCGTACGTGGCCCCTTCGGGGAAGTAGCGCTGCATCGTCGCGAGGTACTGCTGCATCTGCGGCGTTCGGATCCCCGACCAGCCCCAGCCGTTGTTGTCGGTGAACCCGCCGTTGCACGCGGAGCCGCAGGTGTCGGTGGCAGCTTTGCCCCACGCCGACTTCGACACCCACGGGACGTGCCAGCTGTTCCGGTTGGCGGCTTGCATCCCGAACACCATCGTGATGTTCGACGCGCTGAACGCGCCGTTCGCCTGTGCATTCTTCATCGCGGAGATGAACGAGTCCATGCGCGTCACGACTTCTTCCTGCGCGGCCACGTACTGCTGAGACACGACCTTGTATCCGGAACCCTTGGCTTCCCACACGCGCTTGAACTCCGCCGCGCGCTTGCGGTCTTGCGTGACGTCGAGGCCGACGGTCGCGACCCAGTGCGGGTTGTTCGGGAACGGCAGCTTGCCGGCCGACGCCCAGTGGCTCATCACCGTGTCGAGCCAGTCGGCGTAGATCTGAACGGCGTCCTCGTTCCGGACCGTGTAGTAGACGTTCCACGGCGTCTGGTCCGCCGACCACGTCTCGCTCTCGGGCCCGATCCCCGTCCATCCTTCGATCAGCGGAACGTGTTGCTGGTTGAGGTAGTTGAGGGCGGCGCCGAACGCGTACGTGTTCATGTAGGTGTTCACGATGGCGAAGACGTGCTTCTGCTCGACGAGCGCTTTGGCCGCGAGAAGGTTCTCGTCTTCGCAGTTGATGCACGCCGTCTGCAAGAAGAGCTGCACGAGCCGCCCGTGGATCCCGCCGCGCGCGTTCAGCGCGTTCACGTACGCCTGCGTCGCACGGTACAACGGGCGGCCCAGCTGCGCTGCCGGGCCGTCCATCGGCACGATGATGCCGAGGTTGATCGCGTTCGCCGTTACGCCCGGCGCGCTCGCGTAGTTCGCCTTGCCGCCGAGCACGCCGCCGCGGCCGGGGACGAAGACCGTCTTCGAGTTGCTCCCGGGGACCGCAGCGCCGCTCGCGCCGGGGACGACCGCCGACGGTGGGAGCGTCTGCGTGACGCGCGCGGCCACTTGGATGCGCTGGGGGTGGAACGCGGCGCACGACGTCAGCAGTAACCCCACAGCCCCAAGGGTGAGGGCTTGCAGAGCCCGAGAACGATCGTGGCGGCGAGGGTTCATGGCCGGAAGCTTATGGAGGATGGATTCTACGGAGCCCGCTCCCGCTCCTCCCCTCCGGCCGCACGGTTAGACTCCCCGCCGAGATGACCCAGGTGGAACCGGGCATAACGGAACGGGTCGCCGCGTGGGCGACCACGCTCCGCTACGAAGACGTCCCACAGCCGGTGCTCGAGCGCGCGCGACTCCAGATCGCGAGCGTCCTCGCCGCGATCGTCTCGACGGCGAAGACCGACCTCCATCCGCGCCTCGTGCGCGCGGCCGCGCGATGGGGGAAGGGCGATGAGGCGACGATCATCCCGAGTGGCCCTCGCTCGCCGCTGCACACCGCTTGCTACGTGAACGCAGCCGCTTCCGTGGCGTTCGACTTCGACGACTACCTCTTCGCCGGACACACGGGCCATTCGGCGGTCGTCGGATCGCTCGCGTTCGCGGAAGCAGCGCGCGGAGACGGCCGCTCGATGATCACGACCCAGATCGCCGCCAACGAGATCGCCGGCCGGCTTGGGGCGGCCGCCTTGCTGGGTCCGCACAACGGGCAGATGTGGGCGTACATCCACAACATCGCCGGAGCAGTCGTCGCCGGGCGCGCGCTCGGCCTGGACGCGGCTGCCATGCGACACGCGATCGGGATCGCGCTCGCGCAACCGCCGTACCCACTCGCCGCCGGCTTCTTCGGCCCCGACTCGAAGGCGTTGCTCGCGGGGGGGCCGCTCGTCGATGGGATCCGCGCAGCGGAGCTTGCGGCGGAAGGGCTCACCGGCGATTCGCACATCCTGGAAGGCAACGGTGGCTTCTTGAAAACGATCCCGCGTAAGCCGCTGTCGTTCGTGTTCGACGCGCTCGGGTCGGCGTGGGTGACGCAATCGCTCGCGTTCAAGACGATCCCGGGGTGCGCGTACATCGACACACCGGTCGAAGCGCTCGAGCAGATCATGTCCCAGTTTTCGGAGAAGCACGGGCGCGCGCTCGTGGCGGGAGACGTGGGCTCGATCCGCGTCGACGCGACGCTGTTCACGAACGGCATGGAGAAGATGAGCGCGCCGCACCGCGGGAGCACCCTGCGCGCGACCGACGTCAATTTCTCCGTGAAGCTGTCCTTCGGCGTGCTTATCGCGACCGGTGAGATCTCGGTGAGCACGCTATCTCCTGCCGCCCTTGATGCGCGCGCGGACGAGATCAAAGCGATTGCGCGGCGCGTGACCCTCAAGCAAAGCGTTCCGATGAACCTGAAGATGAGCGGGCTGTCGGAGATCGGCATCAACACGATCCGCCTCGTCGATCCCACCTACAAGCCGACCCTCGAGGGCGCGGACTT
>VAYV01000025.1 GCA_005883175.1 Actinomycetota bacterium | reverse complement strand
TCCCGGCGTCCCGCTCCCAGGAGGTTTTTCGTTGATACCGCTGATGAAGAGACACATCTGCACGTTCGTCGCCGTTGCCGTCCTTGCATTGATCCTCGCTGCGTGCAGCTCCGGCAGCCCGAAGGCGTCCGGGACCGCTGTGCTCCGGCTCGGTTACTACCCGAACCTCACCCACGCGACCGCGATCGTGGGCGTCGACCAAGGCATCTTCGCGAAGGACCTTGGGTCCAAGGTGCAGCTGAAGACCAGCACCTTCACCGCCGGCCCCGAAGAGGTGACGGCGCTGTTCGCCGACGCGCTCGACGCGGCGTACATGGGACCGAACCCCGCGATCAACGCGTACATCAAATCGAGCGGCCAAGCGGTCCGGATCATCTCGGGCGCGACCTCCGGGGGCGCATTCCTGGTTGTGAAGAAGTCGATCAACAGCGCCGCGGACTTGAAAGGCAAGACGATCGCAGCGCCGCAGCTCGGCAACACGCAGGACGTCGCGCTGCGGAACTGGTTGAAGTCCAAGGGCTTGCGCACGACGACCGCCGGCGGCGGCGACGTCAAGATCCTCGACCAAGACAACGCAACGTCCCTCGACACGTTCAAGCAGGGCCAGATCGACGGCGCATGGGTGCCCGAACCGTGGGCGAGCAGGCTCGTGGTCGAAGGCGGCGCGAGGGTGCTCGTCGATGAACGCGATCTGTGGCCTGGGGGAAAGTACGTGACGACGCAGCTCGTCGTACGGACGGCGTTCCTGCAGCAGCATCCCGACGTCGTCGAGAATCTGCTTAAGGGTCAGGTCGAAGCCAACGACTTCATCCACAGCAACTCCGATCAGGCGAAGCAGATCGTCGGTGCCGGCATCGAGAAGCTGACGGGGAAGTCGCTGAAGCCCGCGGTGCTGGACCGAGCGTGGGCGAACCTCACGTTCACGGACGACCCGATCGCGTCCTCCCTGCGACAGTCGGCGGCTGCCGCGCTCGCGCTCGGCTTCATCTCCTCGTCCGATCTAGCGAACATCTATGATTTGACCCTCCTGAACAAGGTGCTCACGGCACAAGGAAAGCAGGCGATCAGCACCGCATGAGCCTCCGACCTCGCGCGCGCGAGACCGCCGAGCCGGAGCTCCACATGGGGTCCGGCTCGGCGGTTTCGTTGACGTCGGCGTCCAAGGTGTACGGGACGGGCGCGGAGGCCGTGCATGCGGTCGACAATGTCTCGCTCGACGTTGAGTTCGGGGAGTTCTTGTGTCTGGTCGGCGCGTCCGGTTGCGGTAAGTCCACGCTGCTCAACATGATCGCAGGGCTCGACAAGCCGACGAACGGAACCGTCGAGGTCCGGGGCGGCCGCCCGACGTTGATCTTCCAGGAGCCGGCGTTGTTCCCGTGGCTGACGGTCGAGCGGAACGTGGACCTCGCCCTGAAGCTGCGCAAGATCGACCGCGCCGACCGGAAGCAGGTCGTGGGGTCGCTTCTCGAGATGGTTCACCTCACCGGCTTCGGCTCCAAGCAGCCGCATGAATTGTCGGGCGGCATGCGGCAGCGCGTTGCGATCGCGCGCGCCCTCGCGCAACAAGCCGAGATCCTGCTGATGGACGAGCCGTTCGGCGCGCTCGACGCGATGACCCGCGACCTGCTCCACGACGAAGTCGAGCGGTTATGGCAAGACACCGGCTTCTCGATCGTGTTCGTGACGCACAACGTTCGAGAAGCCGTGCGGCTCGCCGATCGCGTGATCCTTCTTTCGAGCCGCCCGGGACGGATCGCGGCGGAGTTCCCCCTCGACATCCCGCGCCCGCGCCGGATCGAGTCACCGGAGGTCGGCGCGCTTGCCACCGAGATCACTGCCCGTTTGCGAGAAGAGGTGAAGCACCATGGCGTACAGACCTGAACCGGCGCCCTTCGAGGAAGAGCTTGCAGGTCTCGATGCGCTGGAGGCGAAGACGCCGCGCGCGCGCAGTCGGGCGCGGCGGATCTGGAGCTCGTTATGGCCGAAGGTTGCAGCCGTCGGGATAGTTCTGCTGGTGTGGCAGATCCTCGTCTGGGCACACTGGCGTCCCAAGTACGTCTTTCCCGGGCCCGGCACCGCGTTCCGCAGCTTGTGGCGCGACCTTGCGAACGGCCGGTCGCTCATCACCGGCTTGCAGACCATGCCGTCTGTCGCGTGGTTCCCACTTGCCATCGTGGTGTTCAGGCTGAGCGAAACGGCGATCCTATTCGTCGTCGTGCTCGGCGCCGCGCCGGCCATCGCGAACGGGCTCGTCTCGGGGATCGACCACGTGCCGCCGTTGCTGCTACGTGCCGGCCGCGTGCTCGGCGCGCGCGGTGTGAAGGCGTACCGGCACGTGATCTTGCCGGCGGCTTTCCCTTCGTTCTTAGGTGGCATGAAGCAAGGATGGGCGTTCGCCTGGCGTAGCTTGATGGCAGGGGAGCTGCTCGTCGTGATCGGAGGTCGTGCGGGTCTCGGCTTCACGCTCGACAGCGCGCGCTTGAACGTGGACTACCCGGGCCTCATGGCGACGATGATCGTGATCCTTGTGATCGGGATCGTGGTCGACTCGCTGTTGTTCGGCGTCCTCGAGCGCCGCGTTCGTCGCCGGTGGGGCCTGATCGAGGCCACTTCCTAGGCCTTCTGAGGGTTCCCCAGCCTCAAACGGGACGATAGTCTGCGTGGGTCCGATGGAGGGACCCGGTGAACTGTCCGAATTGCGGCGTTGAGAACCGAGCCGACGCGAAGTTCTGCAGCGAGTGCGGCTCGCCGCTGTCGCTGACGTGTCCCAACGGCCACCCGGTCGCTCCGACGGCCAAGTTCTGCGATGAGTGCGGCGCGCCCGTGCGCGCTGCCATGCGCGCCGCAGTGCCTGCCGTATCATCCGCGGCCCCCGCCACAGCGCACGTCCCGTCCGGTGAGCGCAGGCTCGTCTCGGTCCTCTTTGCCGACCTCGTCGGATTCACGACCCTGTCGGAGTCGCGCGACGTCGAAGAGGTGCGCGAGCTCTTGTCTCGCTACTTCGACACCTGCCGCCGCCTGATCACCCGTTACGGCGGCACCGTCGAGAAGTTCATCGGCGACGCCGTCATGGCCGTGTGGGGGACGCCGGTGGCGCGCGAAGACGATGCCGAGCGCGCCGTTCGCGCGGCGCTGGAGCTGGTCGACGCCGTCCAGGCGATGGGAGCATCGGTCGGCGCGCCCGATCTCCGCGCGCGCGCAGGCGTGCTCACCGGCGAAGCGGCAGTGACGATCGGCGCGACGACCGAAGGCATGGTCGCCGGCGATCTGGTGAACACCGCGTCACGCATCCAGTCCGCCGCCCAACCGGGCACGGTCTTCGTCGGCGAGTCGACCCGGCGCGCGAGCGACGCGGCGATCATGTACGAGGCCGCGGGGTCGCATGCGCTGAAAGGCAAAGCTCAAAGACTTGTTCCACGGTTCGATCGAGGACAAGAAGGCGCACCTCGTTTCAGTGATCGGCATCGCCGGCATCGGGAAGTCGCGGCTCGCCTGGGAGTTCTTCAAGTACATCGACGGTCAGGCGGACCTGGTCTTCTGGCATCGGGGCCGCTGCCTCTCATACGGGGAGGGCGTCAGTTATTGGGCGCTCGCAGAGATGGTGCGCATGCGCGCGCAGATCGTGGAAGGCGAAGACCAAGTGATCGCCGCGTCGAAGTTGCGTGCTGCGGTCGAGCAGTACGTGGCCGACGCCGACGAGCGCAAGTGGATCGAGCCGCGCTTGGCTCATCTGCTCGGACTGGAAGAGCGCGCCGCGCGCGACTCCGAGGACCTCTTCGCGGCATGGCGTGTCTTCTTCGAGCGGCTAGCGGAGCAGAGCCCCGTCATCATGGTGTTCGAAGACATGCAGTGGGCCGACGCCGGACTCATCGAGTTCATCGAATATCTGACGAACTGGTCGCGCAACTATCCAATCTTCGTCATGACGTCGGGCCGAGCCGAGTTCCTCGAGCGGCATCCGGACTGGGGCGCGGGCAAGCGCGCATTCACGTCGCTGTACTTGGAGCCCCTATCGCCCGATGTGATGGGCGAGATGCTTGACGGCCTCGTACCGGGTCTCGCTGATGAGGTGCGGGGCAAGATTCTCGATCGCGCGGAAGGCGTGCCGTTGTATGCGGTTGAGACCGTCCGCATGCTGCTCGACAAAGGGTTGCTGGCGGCGCAGGACAACGCGTACCGCGTTACCGGGCCGATCGAAACACTCGAAGTTCCCGAAACGCTGCACGCACTGATCGCCGCGAGACTCGATGGGCTGAACGAGCAAGAACGGCGGACGATCCAGGACGCGTCGGTTCTGGGCAAGACCTTCACCGCGGAGTCGGTTGCGGCACTGACCGGCATCGGGGAGGCGGAGATGGACCAGCTCCTCGGCGCGCTGGTCCGCAAAGAAGTTCTTGCGTTGCAGACGGACTTCCGCTCGCCCGAGAGCGGCCAATACGGGTTCCTACAGGACCTCGTTCGGCGCGTCGCGTACGAAACGATGTCGAAGAAAGAGCGCAAGGCGCGCCACTTGGCGGCCGCGCAACTCCTCGAAGAGGCGTGGGGTCCAGAAGAGGACGAGATCGTCGAAGTGCTGGCGTCCCACTACGTCGAAGCCTACAACGCTGCACCCGATGCGGCCGACGCGTCTGAGATCAAAAGTCGCGCGCGCAATGCGTTGGTCGGCGCCGGGAAGCGCGCGGGATCTCTCGCCGCTTCGGTGGAAGCACGCAGATATTTCGAGCAGGCCATCGGGCTCGCCGAAGACGACGCCGAACTCGCGAGTCTTCGGGAACAAGCCGGACGTATGGCGTGGCTGAGCGCCGATGTCCCGGGGTCGAAGGAGCACTACGAAGCCGCCCGTGTCCTATTCGAGCGGTGTGGCGATGATCGAGGCGTCGCTCGCGCGCTGGCCGGATACGGGGACGTCTTGCGTGCGGAGGGTCGTCTCGAAGACGCGATCAAGCTCATGAAAGAGGCGCTTGAAGTTCTGGAAGACGAGCAGCCGGACGAGAGTACAGCGATGCTCGCTGCCCAGTTGGGGCGTGCCGTGTTCTTCGTGGGTCGCATCCCCGAAGCAACCGAGATCATCGAGCGCGCGTTGTTGATGGCAGAGAAGATGATGTTGCCGTCCGTTCTATCGCAAGCGCTCAATACGAAATCGTTGATCCTCACGGCTCAGTCGCGACCGCATTGATGAACGAACGTGATGACCACGCGGAAGAGCTCGCAGCGGCGAAAGACGGACTCGAGCTCGCGCGGAAATTCGGGAACAGGGCGTGGGAAGAGGGTCTGCTTCTCGGGCAGATGACGCCCAGCCTGTATCTGGGACGATGGGACGAAGCGCTCTCTGTCTTGGAGCAGGCCATCCAGCTCGGCATCGACCCTAAGACCGGCCTGTTCGGCGCCGAGTGGTTGATGGTCATTCCGATCCATGTGTGGCGCGGCGACCTCGCCGAAGCCCGCGGGATGTTGCAGGTATCGGACTTCGCGTCCGCAGAGGACCTTCAGCTTCGGCAGGTCTGGCACACGATGAATGCAATCGTCGCGAGGCGCGAAGGGAATCCGGCGGAGGCACTCGAGTCTGCCGACGCCGCGTTCTCGCTTCGTGGCGAGATGGGTATCCGGGCGCCCGGCACGAAAGAAGCATTCGTGCAGCTGCTCGAAACGGCCCTTGAGCTTGGTGATATCGAGAGGGCCGAAGAGACGATGAACGTCGTGCGCGCACTCGGACCCGGTGAGGTCACGCCGTATCAGCGCGCGCAGAACAGGCGGTTCGAAGGCTTGATCTCCGCCTCGCGCGGTGGGGACCCCACCGCGGCTTTGCGCGAAACGATACGCGAGCTGGACGAACTGCAGATGCCGTTCTGGAAAGCCGTCGTTTCGACGGAGCTGGCCGAGTGGCTGCTCGAGCAAGGTCGCGACGGCGAAGCCGCACCGTTGGTTATGCAAGCGCGCGCGACGTTCGAGCAGCTGCGCGCGATGCCGTGGCTCGAGCGGCTCGATAACTCGGGCGCCTTGGAGTCGCTCGCGCAGGCGACTTAACAGGCTGCTCGACCCTTCAGGTATCGTAATCTGACGGTCCGTCAGATTTAGGGGGTCTCAATGCCCGTGAAGGTGGGCGCGCCCGGCGCGATCACGCCGCCGGCCGACCTGGTCATCAAGACCGCGAAGCGCAACGAAGAGAAGGGCTATGACTCGCTCTGGTACCCGGACCACTGGATGGCCTGGCATCCCGAGTCGATCTGGACCGAAGACATCACGCCGATCGCGAAGTTCCAACCGAACCCGCACGTGTACCTCGACCCCGTTGCGACGATGGCCGCGGTCGGCGTGGTGATGTCATCCTCGGGCTGGGTTCAGGGGAAGCCGAAAACAACGAGCCGTACGGCATCCCGTTCGAGAAGACCGTGTCGCGCTTCGAAGAAGCGATCACGATCATCAAGCTGCTGTGGGTCGACGACGAGCCGGTCGACTTCGACGGGCAGTTCTGGACGATGCGCGACGCGGTCAACGGCATGCAGCCGTACACGCCGGGCAAGCCGCCGCCGATCTGGACCGGCGCGCACGGCCCGCGGATGTGCCGGATCACCGGGCGGCTCGCAGATGGATGGCTGCCGAGCTTGCTGACGGTCGACGAGTACAAGGAGCGGCTCGGCATCATCCGCGAGTCGGCTGCGAAGGCCGGGCGGGATCTGTCGGACTTCGAAGCCGGCATGTGGAACTACGCGATCGTGGGGACCGATCACGAGGACACGCACCGCATCCTGGAGGCGACGCTGCTGAAGGCGTACATGTTGGTCTTGGGCGCCGAGGCGTATCAGAAGCGCGGGATGACGCATCCGTTCGGCGACGACTTCCACGGGCTGAGCGACTACATCCCGACGCGCTACGGCCGCGACGAGACGCTGAAGGCGATCGATCAGATCCCCTTCGAGCTGATCCACGAGCTGATGCCGCACGGAACGCCGGACGAGCTGATCGCGATCGCGCGCGACTACGAAGCCTCGGGCGCGCAGCACATCATGCTGTGGAACGTGACGTTCCTCGGCGACTTCACGAAGGTCGGCGAGAGCTTCCATCTGATGGACGACGTGCTCGCAGGGATCAAGGGTACGGGGTGAAGTTCGCAGTCACGTTGGCCCGTTTGAACCCGGCGTTCTGGTTGGACGCCGCGGTGCTGGCCGACGAGCTCGGCTTCGAATCGATCTGGTTGCCCGAGCACCTTGTCTTCCCGCTGGAGATGCGGGGACAGCTGAACCCCGGGGAAGAGCACCCACCGGTGCCGGCGTCAACGCCCGTGTACGACGCGGGTGCGTACCTGTCGTTCATCGCGGCTCGCACGACGCGGATCCGACTCGGCACGTTCGTGTACTTGCTCGGCATCCGCCACCCGTTCGTCGGTGCGCGCGCGTTCGCAACGCTTGATGTCGTGTCGGGCGGGCGCTCCGAAGTCGGCGTCGGGGCAGGGTGGCTCGTCAATGAATGGGAAGCGGTGGGCTTGGATCCCCGCACGCGCGGACGACGGTTCGAGGAAGCAATCGCGGTGTGCAAGCGGCTCTGGACGGAAGACGTGATCGAGCACCACGGCGAGTTCTTCGACTTCCCGCCGGTGATGTTCGAGCCGAAGCCGGTGCAGAAGCCGCATCCGCCGGTACTGGTCGGCGGCGAGAGCGACCGCGCGCTGGAGCGCGCGGCGCGCCTAGGCGACGGATGGATCGGGATGCACCACACCCCCGAATCCGTCGCGCTCCCCGTGAAGAAGCTTCGTGATCACTTGGGCATGTACCCGGAGAAGCGAGACGGCTTCACGATCACCTGTAGCGGTCTCGCTAACCACCCCGACGACGTGCAAGCCTGGAGCCACGCCGGTGTCGACAGGCTCATCGTCACGCCGTGGAAGCGCTCGCCGGATGCGCTGGATGGGATGAAGCGATTCGCGGAGGCGATGCTGTGATGCGCATCGGCGTGACCGCGTTCCTGTCCGACCGGTCCATCCAGCCTGCGGAGCTTGCGCGCGCAGCCGAAGAGCGAGGCTTCGACTCGATGTACGTGCCCGAGCACACGCACATCCCGGTCTCGCGCCGCACGCCCGCGCCGAGCGGGGAGCCGCTCCCTGAGCAGTATTGGCGCGCGCTGGATCCTTTCGTGGCGTTGATGAACGCGGCCGCTGCAACCACGACTCTGCGACTCGGGACGGGCGTTTCTCTGGTCATGGAGCACGATCCCATCGTGCTTGCGAAAGAGATCGCAACGTTGGACCACTTGAGCGGCGGGCGCTTCACGTTCGGCATCGGCTTCGGATGGAACGTCGAGGAGGCCGAGGATCACGGTGTCATCTGGAAGAAGCGCCGCGCGATCACGCGCGAGAAGGTGCTCGCGATGCAATCGCTGTGGACTGAGGGGCCGGCGGGCTTCGACGGTGAGTTCGTGCGATTCGAGCCTGCGGATCCGTTTCCGAAACCCGTGCAGCAGCCGCGACCGCCGACGCTGATCGGTGGCGGGGCGGGACCGATAATGTTCAAGCACGTCGCTGAGTACGCGGACGGGTGGGCGCCGATCGGCGCGAAGGGCGTAGCGAAGGCCTTGCCCGATCTGAAGCGCGCCTGGGAACAGGCGGGACGCGACCCCGCGACGCTGCAGCTGATGCCGTTCGGATCGATCCCCGACGTCGGCAAGCTCGAATACTTCACAACGCTGGGTGTCACGGAGACCATCCTCGGCCTGCAGTACGGCGCGCGCGACGACGTGCTCCGCGAGCTCGACGACTTCACCAAGATCGTGGCTGAGTTCAAGGGGCGTTAGTGCGCGGCGACCTCGAGTGGGGGACGATCCCCGGGCTGCTCGACAGTGCGGCCGAACGCTTCGGGCGCCGTGAAGCCGTGGTCGACGGCGACACGCGGATCTCCTTCGAGCACCTTCGCGTCGCCGCTCGGCATGCCGCGCGTGCAGCGGTCGCGATGGGCGTCGAGGCCGGCGATCGTGTCGCGATCTGGGCGCCGAACATCCATGAATGGATCGTCGCTGCGCTGGGCGCGCTCACCGCGGGCGGGGTGCTTGTTCCCATCAACACGAGATTCAAAGGGCGTGAGGCGGGATTCGTCCTGCAGAAGAGTCGCGCGAGGCTGCTCTTCACCGTGCGGGGTTTTCTCGATATCGACTATCCAAAGCTCTTGAAAGACGCCGAGGTCGACACGCGTGGGATCGACGTGGTCCTGTTGCGAGGAGAGGCCGAACGCGACGAGACGGACTGGCGAACGTTCGCTAAGCACGGCGAGGAGATCGAGGAATCGATTCTCGACAAGCGAACCGGCGAGCCCGACGATCTCTCCGACATCATCTTTACAAGCGGCACGACGGGGCAGCCCAAGGGTGTCATGACGACGCACGCGCAGTCGTTACGTGTCTTCGAGGTGTGGTCCGACATCGTCGGCCTCCGCGAGGGCGACCGCTACCTCATCGTGAACCCGTTCTTCCACACGTTCGGCTACAAGGCGGGGATCCTCGCGTGCCTCATGCGCGGCGCGACGATCGTGCCGCACGCGGTCTTCGACGCCGGCCAGGTGATGCGTCGCATCGGCGAAGAGAAGATCACCGTTCTGCCGGGTCCGCCGACGCTGTACCAGTCGATCCTCAACGACTCGGCGCGCGCATCGCTCGACCTATCGTCGCTGCGTTTGGCCGTCACCGGTGCGGCCGTCGTTCCGGTTGAGCTGATCAGGCGCATGCGCGACGAGCTCACGTTCGAAACCACCCTGACCGCGTACGGGCTCACCGAGTCCACTGGCACCGCAACCATGTGCCGCCCCGACGATGATGCCGAGACGATCGCCAACACGAGCGGCTGCGCGATCCCGGATACCGAGGTGCGGGTCGTCGACGACGGAGGCAAGGAGGTTGCGCGCGGTGAGCCCGGCGAGATCGTTGTCAAGGGCTACAACGTCACCCAGGGGTATTTCGAGGAGCCGGAGCAAACCGCCGCCACCATCAAAGACGGTTGGCTCCACACTGGCGACATCGGCGTGATGGATGCGCGCGGCTACGTGAAGATCACCGACCGCAAGAAGGACATGTTCATCGTCGGAGGCTTCAACGTGTACCCCGCCGAGATCGAGAATGACCTCCTACGACACGAAGACATCGCCCAAGCGGCTGTCGTTGGCGCACCTGACGAACGCTTGGGTGAAGTAGGCGTCGCGTTCGTGGTGCCGAAGCCGAACCGATCACTTGATCCCAATCTCATAATTTCCTGGGCAAAGAGCCAATTGGCCAACTTCAAAGTTCCCAGACACGTCTCGATCGTCGAGGTGCTCCCCATGAACGCCAGCGGCAAAGTCCTCAAGTACGAGCTGCGCGAGCGCGCGCGCAAACTGATGGAGGAAGGATGACGGACTACCCGATCAAGCTCGGCTCGATCCTTTTCACGTTGGTCGAGCCCCACAAGGGCCACGAGGTCGACTACAACCGCTGGTACGAGCGCGACCACTTCTACGCCGGCTGCATGGTCGGGCCGGGGATCCTCGCCGGAAAGCGGTGGGTGGCGACCAAGCCGTACAAGGAGCTCCGCTACCCCGAGAGCACGCCTATCGCGAAGGATCCGAAGCTCGGCTCGTACCTTGCCACCTACTGGATCGAAGCGAGTCAGTCGCAAGAGTGGGGCGCGTGGGGCGGCAAGGAGGTCCACCGCCTGCACAAAGAGGACCGCATGTTCGAAGAGCGCGACCACATCCACACCAAGATGTACCGCTATCGCGGCGGTGTCTCCCGCGATCCCGACGGCGTGCCTCCGGAGATCGCGCTCGACCACGGGTTCAAAGGGTTGGCCGTCACCTTCGTCGAGGGCGAGGACCGCAAGCTGCTCGACCGCTGGTACCGGGAGACGTACCTGCCCCGCGCGCAGCAGGTTTCGCCGGTCGCCATGACGCTGGCGTTCACCGCGATCCCGATCCCGTCGGACGCGCCGGGCGACGTGCCGCGCGTGGCGGACGACGAGAAGCGGATGCTGTACCTATCGTTCCTGGATAGCGATCCGATGGAGGTCTGGGATCCGTTGTTCGTGAAACAGGCCGAGGAGGTCGAGGCAGGGGGGTTCGGCAGGGTGATCTGGGCCGGTGCGTTCATCCCCACGATCCCCGGCACGGACACCTACACCGACCAGCTCTGGTAACGGACTCAGGTTTGTCTGGTAGCGTCGCGGCCGATGGCGTCGACCGCCGTACAGCGCCGCCGGCTCTTGCTCGCCGGCTTCGTCGGCATCCTCGTGGTGGCCTGGGCGATGAACGCGATCGGCGGGACGGAGCCGCGCCGGGCGTCTAAGCCGCGCGCCTCGGGCACTCCCCGCGTCACGGTGGCGCCGTTGCCGCCCTCGGCCGTGCAGCTCACCGCACCGGGATCCACTTTCTCGCCCGACGCGTGCGTTGCGTTCCCGCCGACGACTGCGGGGCCGGCGAAGGCGACGGTATTCCTCGACGCGGGGCACGGCGGCGTCGACCCGGGGACGGGCGGCCGGACCAGCGCCGGGCGCAAGGTGCAAGAGAAGACGGCGACCCTGGCGGTGGTGAAGGCCGCGACCCAGCAGCTGCGCGCGGCCGGCTACCGAGTCGTCGTCTCGCGCTGGATCGACACGACGGTCGGCGTTCCGAGGGCGGGCGACATCGTCTACGGTGTCTTCAATGCGGACGGCGCGCGCCAGGATGTGCTCGCGCGCGTGGCGTGCGCGAACGCGTCGGGGGCGAAGGCGCTCGTGTCGGTGCACATGAACGCGTTCGGCCTGCCGAGCGAAGGGGGCGCCCTGACGATCTGGGACCCGGATCGGGTCTTCTGGCGCGCGAACGAGCGCCTGGCGGGGTTGCTGCAGACTTCCGTTGTGAGCAGCTTCCGGGGAGCCGGGTGGCCGGTGCCGGACCGCGGCACGCTGCGCGACACACAGAACCACGGCACCGCCTTGACGGCGGCGGGCGCGCGCTACGGGCACGAAGCGTTGCTGGGACCGTACGCGACGGGGTGGGTCTCACACCCGTCGCACATGCCGGGGGCGATCATCGAGCCGCTGTTCCTGACGCGGCCGACGGAGGCCGACATCGCGTACAGCGCTGCAGGGCAAGCGGTGCTTGCGCGCGCGATCACTGCGGCCGTGGAGCAGTTCCTGACCGCATAAGCTTCGCGGTGTTGTCACCAAGTGCGCATATGTCATGCACTCATGACACTACGCGTCGTGGGAGGGCGGGCCGCTGTCCTTGGCCATAATCCGCGCGCTAGCATCGCGCGCGATGAGCGAACCGCGGTTCGGAACGGTCCGGGGGAACCCGATCGGACCGGTCGAGTCCTTCGACGGAACGAAGCTGTACGTCGGTGAGGCGGGCACAGGCCCCACCGTCGTGTTCGCCCACGGTTTCTGCCTCAACGCCTCGAGCTGGCACTACCAGCTCCGGGACCTCTCGGATGAGTTCCGCGTCGTCGTCTACGACATGCGCGGGCACGGCGAGTCGGAACCTCCCGCATCCAACGACTGGTCGATGGACGCGCACGCGCGCGATCTCGAAGCGGTGATCGCCGCCGTTGCAGAAAGACCGGTGATCGTCGTCGGTCATTCGATGGGCGGCATGGCCCTCATCGACTACTGCGGTCTCTTTCCCGAGCAGCTTGGGTCAAGGGTGCGCGCGCTGGCCTTGGTGGACACGGCCGCGCACGACGTCATGGGCGGCATGGTGCCGTCGGCCGCGCGCCTCCTGACGCCGGCGCTCAGGCTGCTCGAACAAGCGGCCACGATGGCGGCCGCGCGCAATCCCGAAGCATTCGACCGCGTGCGTAAGAACCAGAAGAACATGGTGGCGTTGCTGATCCGGCTGATGGGTTTTGGGCCCAAGGCGCACCGGCATCAGCTGGCGTTCATGCACCAGATGCTGCAGGCGATCCCGGCGGAGATCCTGGTGCCGATCGTGCGGACGCTTCGGACGATGGACATGTCCGCCGCGCTGGACGAGATCGACGTGCCCACGTTGGTCATGGTCGGCGAGCGCGACCGGCTCACGCCGCGCGCGGCTGCTCGCTATCTGGCGACTGCGATCCACGGCGCGCAGCTCGCGGTGATACCGCATTCGGGGCACATGCCGATGCTCGAGCATCCCGACGAGTTCAACGCCGTGCTGCGTCGGTTCCTGAAGCAGCCGGGCGCGTCGTACGGCGGGCGCGCGCTGCTCGGCTAGGCGGTCCTGCTATCCGAACGAAGCCGAGAACCTGCCGGGTCCGGAGGCGCGGAGAAAAATCTGACGGACCGTCAGATATACTGCCTGTCCCGTGGATCTCCGCTATTCCGAGTCCGATGAGCGCTTCCGCGCCGAGGTGCGCGCGTGGCTCGCTGAGGCCTTGCCGGCGCTGCCGCCGAAGCCCGGGCCGCACGACTGGGACGCGCGCCGTGCGTACGACACGACATGGCAGCGCATGCTCTTCGACGCGGGCTACGCAGGCATCAACTGGCCGTCCGAGTACGGCGGGCGGGGCGCGTCTCCGACCGAGCACCTCATCTTCTTGGAGGAGACCGAGCGCGCCGGCGCCCCGTACGTCGGTGTGAATTTCGTCGGCCTGCTGCACGCGGGGCCGACGCTGATCGCCGAAGCAACCGAAGAGCAGAAGGCCGCGCACCTGCCGAGGATCTTGCGAGGGGAAGAGGTTTGGTGCCAGGGCTTCAGCGAGCCGGGCGCAGGGTCGGACCTCGCAAGCCTGAAGACGCGCGCGGTGCTGGACGGCGACCACTACGTCGTGAACGGCCAGAAGATCTGGACGTCGTTCGCGCACGTCGCCGACTTCGGCGAGCTGCTCGTGCGTACCGACACGGACGCGCCGAAGCACAAAGGCATCACATGGCTGATCTTGCCGATGGACACGCCGGGCATCGAGGTGCGGCCGCTGCGCACGATCGCGGGGTCCAGCGAGTTCAGCGAGGTCTTCTTCACCGACGTACGCATCCCGGTGGAGAACCGCGTGGGTGCAGAGAACGACGGATGGCGCGTCGCGATGGTCACGTTCAGCTTCGAGCGCGGCACCGCGTTCGTCGGGGAACTGGTGCGCTCGATGAAGCTGGTAGAAGAGCTTGCCGAGCTTGCCCGCAAGCTCCCGCGTGGCAGCGGCTCGGCCTGGGACGACGACGGCGTTCGACGCGAGCTCGGCCTGATCGCGGCGCAGCTCGACGGGCTGTGGCACCTGACGAAGCGAACGATCACCGAGTCGGAGCGCACGGGTGTGCCGGGCATCGGCGGCTCGATCTTCAAGCTCTATTACTCGGAGGTGCGGCACCATCTGGGCGACCTCGCGATGCGGATCCTCGGGACTGCGGCGTTGGCGACCGAAGACGAGCCGGCAGTCGATCACGTTCGCGGATGGATCCACGCGATGTCGATCTCCATCGCTGCAGGCACCACGCAGATCCAGCGCAACATCCTGTCCGAGCGCGTGCTCGGCATGCCGAAGGAACCGTCGTGAACTTCGACCTCGACCAAGACGAGCGCGCGCTGCAATCGGCGATCCGCGACCTGTGCAAGGGCGTGTTCCCGATGGAGACGGTGCGCGGGCTCGAATCGTCGGGTGGTATTTCCGCGGAGACGTGGCAAGCGCTCGAAGATGCCGGCGTGTTCTCGCTGCGCCTTCCGGAATCAGAAGGCGGAGCGGGTCTCGGCATGACCGCAGCGGTGATCGTGTTCGAGGAGCTTGGGCGCGCGCTGGTGCCGGGGCCGCTCGTCGGGACTCATCTCGCGAAGACCCTCGGGCTCAACCAGGCGAGAGTCACATTCGCGAATCGGAATGACCTCGTGATCTCCCACCTCGACTCGTCCGACGCGGTCGCGGTGGTCGATGCCGAGGGCATCTGGCTGATCAGCCAGAATGCGATTGCGGGTGAGCCGGTCGCTCTGCCTCTCGATCCCCTCACTCCTGTATCGCGTGTCTCGTCGCTTCCCCAAGGAGAGAGAGTCAACGAAGGAGCAGACGTTTCTGCCACCCGACTCGAGGCGTCGGCCCTCACCGCTGCGCTGCTCGTGGGCATCGCGTCGGCGGAGACCGATCTCGCCGTCGCCTACGCCAAGGAGCGCCAGCAGTTCGGCCGACCTATCGGCTCCTTCCAAGCGGTCAAGCACATCTGCGCGGACATGCTGACGCGCGCTGAGGTCGCGCGCGCGGCGGTCTACGCGGCGGGTGTGCACCTGGACGGCAACGGCGACGGCGATACCGCGCGCGCGGTGACCGGGGCGATGCTGCTCGCATCGGAAGCAGCCTTCGCGAACGGCAAGGCCTGCGTGCAGGTGCACGGCGGCATGGGCTTCACGTGGGAGATCGATGCGCACCTGTACCTGAAGCGCGCGGCCGCGCTGATCGCGTTGCACGGCGGCGCCGACACGTACGCCGAAGAGATGGCGGCCGCGCTGTGACGATACGGAACAAGAATCGGCAGCCGGTCGTCGCCGGCGTGCACGGCTTGCCCTACTCGAAGGACATCGGCATGACCGAGCGGCATTCCGGCGCGCTCGCCATCCTGGGCGCGCTCGAGGACGCCGGTCTCACCGTGAACGACGTCGAAGGCCTGACACGCTACGTCTGGCAGCCGACGACCGAGATGGAGATGGCGCGCGTCGTCGGCATCCCGAACCTCAAGTGGTTCGGCGCGCAGGACTACGGCGGCGG
>VAYV01000201.1 GCA_005883175.1 Actinomycetota bacterium | reverse complement strand
GCTTGCCCATGAGGGCGACCTTCGACTGGATGTCGTCTTCGGTGAGGATCACTTGCTCGATGTCAGGGTTGAGCTCGGTCACAACTACTCCCCCTCGAACTCGATCCAGAGGAACCTCGTCGTGCGGGCTGAGACTTTCACGCGGTCGTCGATACGGTGGCCCACGACCCAGCAGATCGAGCCATCGCCGTCGACGACCATCGGAACCTCACCTCGCAGTGTTCTCGACACCTTCTGGTCCGTGAAGAAGTCGCCGACCTTCTTCTGGCGACTCATCCCGAGCGGCCGGAAGCGGTCGCCCGATCGCCATCGCCGCACGCGGAGGGGAAGTGCCACTCGGTCGGCGTCCACCACGCATTCCCTTATCCCGTCCGGCAACCTCGCCGGATGTTCGGCGCTGATCCACGTCCGCGCGCGAGCGCCCCAGGGGGGGAGGTCTGTCTCTCCGGGGACCGCCAACTCGACGGGCGTGGCCGAGCCGGCGGGGGAAGGCGCGCGGCTCACGACTAAGAAACCATATTCGAGGCGCGCACTCAAAGGTCCGGCAAGATCGACGCTCCCCGATGTCTTGTCCGAGACGACGAGGCGACGCACAGCCTCGGTCTGCGCGGCGCCCGCTTCATACCCTTCGACACTGAATAGGTAGCGGATCGCGCGACGTTGGATCGGAACCGGAAGCCGCCGGATCGCTTCGACGGGGAGCCTGCTGCCACCGCCGGGATTCGGCTCCGGTGGCGCTTGGGACAAGGCGAGCCCGTGGAGGTAATGGTCCTCATCCCGGAGGATGTCCCCGAGACGCGCGATCGACTCGGTCAAGCCCGCGTTCAGCGTCGAGGTGAGGAACGGGATCGTTTCGTTGCGGATCACGTTCCGTCGGAACGCGGGGTCGGCGTTCGTGGGATCGATGCGGGGCCGGAGCCGGAGCGCGCGGCAGAAGGCAACCGTTTGCTCGCGTCGGGCGTCGATCAGGGGACGGACGTACCACCAACGGAGCGGGGTGATGCCTCCGAGCCCCCGCGGGCCGGTCCCGAACAGCATCCGCATCAAGATCGTCTCGGTCTGATCGTCCATCGTGTGCGCGGTCGCGATCCGAACCGCCCCGATCCCTTCCGCCACTTCCTGCAGGAAGGATTGACGGCGGTCGCGCGCCGTTTCTTCGGGCGAGCGGCCCGGGACCGGCGCCGTCTCCTCGGCGGCGCGTACGGTCGCGGGCAGGCCAAGCGCGGCCGCCTGCCTCGCGACGAACGCCGCATCCGCGCCGGAGCCCTCGCGCAAGCGGTGGTCGAAGTGTGCGATGTGGAGGTCGAGGTCGTACTGAGGCGCGAGCCGCGCGAAGACGTGCAGCATCGCCAACGAATCGGGCCCGCCGGAAACGGCGAGCAGCGTCCGCTCGCCACCTTTGAAGAGGCCTCTCTCTTGGATCGTGCGCCGGACGGTCGCGACGAGGTCGCGGACCGCGCGCGGCTCTTGGCTCATACTCCGACGCGGGAGAGCCACGCCTCCGGCGCGCGCATCTCTTCGAGCGAGGGCATGATCGCTTCGCTCTCCCAGACCTTGTTGATCGCGTCGAGACCGGCGCGCTCGGCGACGACGATCATGAAGCGCTCGCCGACTGCATACTGGTCGTACTTCATCTCCATGCCGATGGCGCGCTGAAGCGTCCGCTCCGGCCCGCTGCCGCCGCCGCGGCGCCCTTCGATCGCGTCGCGCATGCTCTCGAAGGTCGGGATCAACTGTGCGCCGAGCCTGTTCATCACGAACGTGCCGTGCCCTTCCACGACGCACATGAGCGCCTGCATCTCATCGATAAGCGCGCGCTGCTCGTCGGACATCAATATCGACATCAGTGAGGCCGATCGCCATGCGCTCGGACCTTTCAGCAAGAGGTCCTTCCCGCGCTCGAAGATCCTGCGCACGTTCGCAGGATCGAGCTCCATGCCGCCGATCGCCTTCTCGATGAGCGCGCGCACGCGGTCGCGCAACCACGGCACCCCCGTGAACTGCGTCCGGTGCGTGATCTCGTGGATCGTGATCCAGAGCCGGAAGTCGCGCGGCGTGAAGCCAAGACGTCGCTCCACGTCGATCACGTTGGGCCCGACGAAGTAGACGCGCCCACCGCCTTCGGTCGCGAGAACGAGGTCGTATTGACCGAGCACCTTCTGCGACAAGTAGCCGAGGAGCACGCCGATCTGGACGCCGAGCGCGCCGGCCGTGATGCGGCGCATCGGCCCGCGAATGCTGATCGAACCCGACAGCTTCTCGGCGAGCGGCCGGATCAAGCCCTGGAAGCTTTCGATGTTCGCCCGCACCCAACCGCCGCGGTCGAGAACGATCGGATTGGGGGCGGGGGTGGGGGGAACGAGACCGGTGAAGTCGCGCACGAGGTCGTCGGATCTGCGCGTGAACTCCCTGAAGTCTTTCCGAACCTCAGCGCGCACGCCGGGCGACGTGTCGGGGCCTCTGCCGGCAACCGAAGAGGCGACGCGAACTGCGAGAGACCAGTCGACGAGATCGGGGGTCGTGCTCACTGCTCAGCCTGAGGCGGGAAGCGGTTCACTCTTCCTTCGTCGGAACGCCCTCTGGGTTCCCTTGACGGTGCTCGACCTTGTTGAAGCCCCGGCGCTGCCACGCGTACATGGCGGTTGTCAGCAGCAAGTACAGCGCGACCACGCCCAGCGTCAGGTATGCGAGGCAGTGGTGCCACGGCGCGCAGTACCCACCCTTTGCCGGCGGGGAGGAAGTGACCTGCGCGAATGCGGGCGTTGTGAGGACGAGAACGAGGCCCGCAGCAGCGATCGAGGCGCGAACCAACGCACGAATCCGTCCCATGATGGCGAATCGTAGCACAGGGCAAACAGTGGTCCCGCGCGACACAAATACCTGCTTGTGCGATTGAAACTAGCCCATTTTCCCGAAGAATTTCACACTTCTATCGCAGGAATCTGTTCCGTGGGGTGTAACTCTTGCATCCGGGATGATAAACTTCTGCAAGCGATTGTGAGGAGGTTCACAAATGGACGACGAACGGTTCGACTGGCAGGCCCGCGGCCTGTGTCGAGGCGTCGAGCCCGAGGTGTTCTTCCCTATCTCGGAAGAGGACGCATGGCGCGCGAAGGAGATCTGCGCGGCCTGCAACGTCCGTGAATCTTG
>VAYV01000200.1 GCA_005883175.1 Actinomycetota bacterium | reverse complement strand
CTACGCCGAGCGCGCGCAGACGTGATCCACGTACATGAACCCTTCACGCCGAGCACGTCCCTGCTCGCCTCGATCTCCGCGCGCGTTCCGCTCGTTGCAACGTTCCACGCCTCGGTTCGAAGCCGCGTGTATCGCATCGCCGGCCTCCCACTGCGGCCGCTGTGGAAGAAGATCATCGTGAGGATCGCCGTCTCGCAAGCCGCGCGCGACACGGTCGAAGGTGTCTTCGGTCCCGGGGTGCGGATCATCCCCAACGGAGTCGACGTCGCGCACTACGCCGACATCGGCCCGCCGCCGCCGACGGGACGAGAGGTCTTGTACTTCGGGCGGATCGAGACACGAAAGGGCCCGCAGATCTTGGTGGAGGCGCTCCCGGCGTTATTCGCCGCCGTTCCCGATGCGCACGTCGTGATCGCCGGCGACGGCCCGCTCCGCGAGAAGCTCGAGTCGTCGGTGCCGTCCGCATTGCGCAAGCAAGTCATCTTCACCGGTCACTTCGATGAAGCCGACCGGCTCGCCTTGCTGTCGGCAAGCACCGTCGTCGCGCTGCCGGCGATCGGCGGAGAGAGCTTCGGGATCACTCTGGCCGAGGCCATGGCAGCCGGCAGGGCGGTGGTCGCCTCGTCGATCCCCGGGTACGCGGCGGTCGCGCGCGGAGGTCTCGACGCGTTCCTCGTTCCGCCGGGCGACCCGTCCGCGCTGGCGGGCGGCATCGCCGGCCTGCTGCGTGATCCTGCGAAGGCGGCAGCGCTGGGCGCAGCGGCTCGGGAGCGCGCGCGAACCTTCGACTGGCCCGTCGTCGCGAGCCAGATCGAAGAGGCGTACCACGAAGCGATCTCAGCGCGATCACAGTCCGGTCGCTAGCACCCGGCCCTGATACGATGGCCTCGTGACAGCGCTTTGGGTCATCATCGGGATCGTCGTCCTGCTCCTTCTGATCTTCGGCGGGACGTATAACCGCCTCGTCGCGCTCCGCAACCGGATCGACAACTCATGGTCGCAGATCGGCGTACAGCTCAAACGGCGGTACGACTTGATCCCGAACCTCGTCAACACGGTCAAGGGCTACGCTGCACACGAGAAGGAGATCTTCGAGAAGGTGGCAGAGGCGCGCAACAGCGCGATCTCGGCGAAATCCGTGCCGGACCAGGCGCAAGCCGAGAATCAGATCACGCAGGCGTTGCGCCAATTGTTCGCCGTCGTCGAGAACTACCCGGACCTCAAAGCCAACCAGAACTTCCTCGCCCTACAGGAAGAGCTGACGGCGACCGAGGGGCGGATCGCGTTCGCGCGCCAGTTCTACAACGACACCGTGCTTAGCTACAACAACAAGGTTCAGCAGTTCCCGTCTCGGATCGTCGCCGGCATGTTCAACTTCACGCCGCGCGAGTTCTTCCAGGTCGAGGAGGCCGCGACGGGTCCCGTCAACGTCCAGTTCTGAGTTCGAAGGTTGCGCGCCGATCGCGGCGCGCGCGCAGAGCCGTTAACCCACACCATGCCTCATCAAGAACGAGAGAACAACGTGCGCCGCTCCTGGCTCGTGCTGGCCGGCTTCGTTGTGGTCGTGCTCGCCATCGGGTACGGGCTGGGCATCGCGTTCGGCGCTGCGCTGATCGGGCTGATCGTCGCCGCGGCCATCGCATTCCCGCTCTCCCTGATCGGCTACCGCAGCGGCGACAAGATCGTCCTTCGTCTCAACCGCGCGCGCGAAGTCTCGCCACAGGAAGAGCCGCGGTTCCATAACATCGTCGAAGGGCTGGCGATGACGGCCGGCATCCCGAAACCGCGGGTCTACGTCGTCGACGACGAAGCGCCGAACGCGTTCGCCACCGGCCGCGACCCCGCACACTCCTCGATCGCGGTCACGCGAGGGATGCTCGACACGATGAACCGTGTCGAGCTTGAAGCAGTGATCGCGCACGAGCTTGCCCACGTGGAAAGCAGGGACACGCTGGCGATGGCGCTCACGGTGACGCTCGTGGGCCTGCCTGCGACCGTCTTGCCATTCATGGGCCCGCTCCTGCAGACCACCGTCGGGCCCAGTCGTGAGTTCTATGCAGACCTGACCGGCGTGCAGCTGACGCGGTACCCCCCGGGGCTCATCAGCGCGCTCGAGAAGCTCAAGGCCCGGCGGACCGAGGTACATGCTGCCGCGCGCGCGACGGAACCGTTGTGGATCGACTCACCGTTGTCCGCCGGCGGCCTGAATCGCCTTTTCGATACGCATCCGCCGCTGGATGAGCGGATCAAGCTGCTCCGCGAGCTGTAAGGGGACGAACCGGTCATCGGAAGGAGTTCGAGCAGCCTTCCGCGAACCCTCTAAGAGCGTTCCTCGTTCTTCGGATCGGAGAGGTCCCTGTGAAGAAGCGCCTGATCTTGCTTCCGCTCATCGCCGTCCTTGTGCCTGCGGCGTCGTTCGGCGCGCGCGCCTCGACGGCGCAGTGCCAGGTCCCGTACGACAACCACGACGCCTACGCGAATCTTGCGCCGAAGACGCAAGACATCCCCGCGTTCCACGGCTTGCAGGGTCACTACGCGGTGCCGAAGACGCACCAGCCGACGACGCTCGTCGTGATGTTCCACGGGTATGGCAACACATCGAACTCGTGGGTGTGCCACCTCCTCGACGCGGCGCAGAACCACAACGCCGTCGCCGTCGCGATGGACTACAGCGGGACGGGGTGGACGGGACCGGCTGCCGATCATCGCGGTTGGTTCGTGCGCGAAGGTGCTGAGGATTCGATCTTCGCAGCCAAGTACTTCTTGCAGAAGTTCCCAAGCATCCGCAACGTCGAAGCGTTCGGGATCAGTATGGGCGGGAACGCGAGCGGCCTGGCGGTCGCCGCCGGCGCGAAACGGCCTGGAACGAACAGGCCGCTCTTCGACTACTGGGTGAACGTCGAAGGCGCGACGAGCATGGTCGAGACGTATCTCGAAGCCCAAGCAGTCGGGGCGACCGGAAGCCCATTCGCGAAGAACGCGGTCGCCGACATGGAGAAAGAATGCGGCGG
>VAYV01000199.1 GCA_005883175.1 Actinomycetota bacterium | reverse complement strand
CGACGGACATGTCGCAGATGATCACGCTGACGAAGTCGGCCTCGGGATGGAACACGTCGAGCGCTATGACCGGCAACCTGAACAACCGCCGCTGGTTCTCCAGCTCGGTTCTCTTGCCGAACGGCCAAGCCGTCGTCTTCAACGGCGCGGACAAGGACGAAGTCATCCTTCCGGGCTCGGAGATGCCGGTGCACCAGGCAGAGCTGTTCGACCCGGCGACGAACAAGTGGACCGCGCTCTCGTCGTCGAGTCGCGACCGCACCTATCACAACTCGGCGATCCTGTTGCCGGACGGCAGCATCCTGGTCGGCGGTCACGCGCCGATCAACCAGGGCTACGGCGGGACCGGCAACGCGCTGCCGCTCGATCAGCTCGGGTTCGCACACAACCTGAAGGACCCCTCGTTTGAGCGGTTCTACCCGCCGTACCTGTACGCAGGGCCGCGTCCCAAGCTCAACGCGAGCCAGGCGCACGCGACGTGGGGCGGGACGCTGCGCGCTCAGATCGCGCCGGGCAGCGCGCCGATCGACCACTTCGTGCTGACGCGCCTGCCGGCGCAGACGCACATCACCGACGCGGACGCGCGCACGATCATCCTCGGCGCCGGTCAGCGCAACGGCAGCTCGGTGTCTCTCCGCATCCCGAACAACCGCGCCGCGGTGACGCCCGGTTTCTACTACCTGTTTGGGATCAGCCCGAAGGGCGTTCCGTCCGTCGCGACGATCGTGCAGGTCGCGGACCGGCACTACTTCACGGGCGCGTCCTCCGCGACGCCGGTCGGCCTCGCGACGCAAAAGCTCCGCACCAGCTCGGCGGGCAGCATCACAGCCGTGCAGCAGCCGGCCTCCGCACCGCGCGCGGCGAAGAAGACCGCCGCCGCACCGGTGAGCACCGAGGCCAACCTTGCGAGCGACGTCACCGTCCCCACAGGCAAGCCGATCGCACCGGCGCGCTCGTCACAGGCGTGGATGATCGTCCTCATCGCGCTCATGGGCGCGGTTCTCACGCGGCGGATCTGGTCGCTCGCGCGAAGATAGCCGCGCCCGAAGCCCACCCGGGCGTCTTCCCCTAGGAGGACGCCCGGTTGCATTTCGCCGGTAGGCTACGCGCGATGCAGACGCGCGCGGTCGTGTTCCGCTCGGACGACCTCACCCTCGAGGGACAGATCATCATCCCCGAGCAGCCGCGCGCGGCGCTCCTGCTCTGTCACGGCATCCCGGGCGGCGGTCCGCCGGACCCGACCGACGAGGGATACGAAGGCTTCGCGCGCGCGATGGCTGCGAGCAGCTTCGCGGCCATGTGGTTCAACTTCCGCGGATGCCGCGGCGCGCCGGGCGAGTTCTCGGTCTCGGGATGGCGCACCGACATCGACGGCGCGCTCGACGCGATGGCGAAGACCCCCGGCGTCGGAGAGCTGCCGCGCGTCATCGTCGGCTCGAGCGCCGGCGGCGCGGCCGGTATCGACGTCGCGGCCGATCGAGACGACGTAGCCATGATCGCGACGCTCGCGGCGCCGGCCACGCTGGCGCAGATGGGCGACGACGAGCAGGCCTTGCTCCAGCGCCTCCGGAACATCGGCGTCATCCACGATCCCAACTTCCCGCCCGACCCGAATGAGTGGTGGGCCGACCTGGTCGGCGGCGCGGCCGAGAACGCGATCGGCCGGATCTCGCCCCGGCCGATCCTCCTGATCCACGGCGATGCCGATCAGATCGTCCCCTATCCGCACGCCGAAACTCTGTTCGACCGCGCCGGCGAGCCCAAGGAGCTCGTCCGCATCCCCGGCGCCGCGCACCAGCTGCGGCGCGACCCGCGCGCCCTCGACGCCATCATCGACTGGCTCGACCGCCGCTTAGCGCGGCGAGGAGCCGGACACTCCGGGCAAGTCACCCCTCAGATGTAGTCAAGTCCCGGCGCCCGACCGCCGATAGTGACAGTGAATGGGGGGCGGCCCCACAGGCGCGAAGGACGGGACGATGGAGGAAGTGCGCAGGCCCTGCGCTCATCGCGGCACCCCGGAAGTCTTGAAAAGCGTCGTCGAGACCCCACAAGGTCCGATCGATTTCTGTATCTGCAAGCAATGCCGCCGGTTCTGGCTCGAGCGGTCAGGCTGGCTTCTCTCACGTCGTGAGACGATGACGATCTTGCGCAGCTGGCCGCTCAACGAAACGATCGAGCCGCTGGCGCGCTGAAGCCCCCGTCGAAGAGGTGTCGGTGTCCTAGGCCGGCACCTCTTCCGTTTGTTTGCCATGGATGTCTGGTGCCAGCGCGCGTCTATGTGGCCCAGGGGGCCTCTGGTAGGCTTCGCGTCGAGGGTTGAGAGGTTCCTGCAAGTCGGTACCGCAGCAGCTGTTCCACTTCCGGAACCACCGAAACAGCCCCACGGAAGACGCTGAGAGGCGTCGCAACGCCGCCGAAGGTGGCACGGAAGGAGGGAACACGCTTGCGCGGAACCGTTAAGTGGTTCAGCGACGAGAAGGGCTACGGCTTCATCTCCCAAGAGGGTGGCGAAGACGTGTTCGTGCACTTCTCAGGCATCGCCGGCGAAGGCTACCGCTCGCTCAGCGAGGGGCAGGCCGTGGAGTTCGACATCACCCAGGGGCCGAAGGGCTCCCAGGCAACGAACGTTCGCGCCGTCGAAGCTTAAGCGCCAGCAAAAGGAAAGAGGGGCCGACATCGGCCCCTCTTTCGCGTTCTCACCCGTACCCCGTTGGTTCCGGCCGGCCCCGCCGCCAGCCGGAAACCCCCCAGCGGATGAGAAGGGCGTCCCTGCCCC
>VAYV01000198.1 GCA_005883175.1 Actinomycetota bacterium | reverse complement strand
CCCTTCTCAACCGCCGACCCGGATACGCTGAAGTTCACGACGTCGGCGGAGAGGCGCTTCGCGGCAAGCTCGAACGACGTCCGCGTGCGCGTCGACGATTCGTAGAAGAGGTTCACGACGGTCTTGCCTCGCAGCGTCGGGTACTTGCGCATGATCCGAGGCCCGTCCGCTTGGAAGGTCGCCGCGGTTGCCAGCACGCGTTCGATCCCTTCGGGGTCGAGATCCCTGATCGACAGCAGGTCACGGATCATCGAGCTGCCTCCTCCGCGGTCTCGCCGACCGTGCCGAGCTCAACTCCGTCTTCTCCGTCGAGCTCCGCGATCTTCACGCGGACCTCTTCGTTGCGTCCGGTCGGAACGTTCTTGCCGACGTAGTCGGCGCGGATCGGAAGCTCACGATGGCCGCGGTCGATGAGGACCGCAAGTTGGACCGCTTTCGGCCTCCCGAGGTCGATCAGCGCGTCCAAGGCCGCGCGCGACGACCGGCCCGTGTACAAGACGTCGTCGACCAGGACGACGATCTTGCCGTCGATGTTCGGGACTTTTGTGGGTGCCAGCGCGACCGGGTCGCGCATCCCGATGTCGTCTCGATACAGCCCGATGTCGAGCGCGCCGGTGGGAGGCCGCGTTCCTTCGATCGACTCGATGCGTTCGGCAAGCCGCTGGGCAAGATGCACGCCGCGCGTGAGGACGCCGATCAGGACGACGTCGCGCGCGCCCTTGTTCCGTTCGGTGATCTCGTGCGCGATGCGCGCGACCGCACGCTGCATGTCTGCCGGATCGAGGATGGTGGCTTTGGGTGTGAAGGTCAGCCGGCTCGCCTCCCCCCGGCTGGGCGGGGGGAAGGAGGCAAAGAGAAAGCCCGCAGCCACCCGGGCATGCGGACCGATAGATGCTGCACTCTCCTGCTCCCTTCCGGGCCTCGCGGGACCCGCTCTTAAAGGTTGCGAGGAGTGAGTATACCGTCTCGGGAAGCGCTGGTCACGGCCCGCTCGGGCGGCGTTCGCGCGCGACGCGTCCGAGGAGGCCGTTCACGAACCGTCCGGAGTCTTCGGTCGAGAGCAGCTTCGCGAGCCTCACCGCTTGATCGACGATCACGCCCGACGGTACATCGGTGTAGATCAGCTCGTAGATCCCGATCCGCAAGACGTTCCGGTCGACGACCGGCATCCGTTCGAGCGACCAGTGCTCGGCGCTCTTTCGGATGACGCCGTCGAGCTCGGCGCGGTGCGCCACCACGCCTTCCACGAGAGCGCGCGCGCGGTCCCCGCCGCGCGGCGTCGGTTCCCCGGGGATCATCGCCCCGCCCTCACGAGACGCGGGTGATGTACTCCCCCGTGCGCGTGTCCACCCGCACGGTCTCGCCGCTCTCGATGAACAGAGGAACTTGGACAGTGACGCCGGTCGACAGCGTCGCCGGCTTCATCGCGCCGGAGACCCGATCCCCTTTGACGCCGGGATCCGTGTGCTCGATCTTCAGCTCGACCGACGCGGGGAGCTCGACGGCGACCGGTCGCCCCTCGTAGAGCGAGAGCGTTGCGACCTGACCTTCCGTGATCCAGCTCTTGTTGTCGCCGATCTCGTCCTCTTCGACCGAAAGTTGGTCGTACGTCTGCGAATCCATGAAAACGAAGTGTGTTCCGTCGTGGTAGAGGTAGCTCATCTCACGCTTGTCGACGACGGCTTGGTCGACTTTTTCGTCCGCCCGGAACGTTTTCTCCACGACGGCTCCGGACGCGACGTTGCGCAGCTTGGTGCGGACGACGGCGCCGCCTTTGCCCGGCTTGTGATGCTGGAACCACAGCACGGACCAAAGCTGTCCGTCGAGGTTGAGCACCATTCCGTTCTTCAGATCGTTCGTTGAAACCATCTAGATGATCACCAGCTCCTTCGTGGACCCGGTGAGGATATCGCAGCCGTCCGCGCGCACGACGACGGTGTCTTCGATGCGGACGCCGCCGAT
Organism: Actinomycetota bacterium; assembly: GCA_005883175.1. Taxonomy (GTDB): domain Bacteria; phylum Actinomycetota; class AC-67; order AC-67; family AC-67; genus AC-67. The sequence continues at coordinate 2,457 of VAYV01000198.1, read as the reverse complement.
CCCCGGAAGGTAGATCCCCGGCTCGACGGTCAGCACCATGCCCTCTTGCATCACCGTCTGCGCGCCGGTCCGGACCGGAGGGGATTCGTGGATCTCGAGCCCCACACCGTGGCCGGTGCCGTGGCCGTAGTCGTATCCATGCTCGCGCACGACGGCGCGTGCGGCATCGTCGACGTCTCCCGTTCCAGCTCCCGCGCGCACCCGGTCCAGGCCGGCTCGATTCGCCGCTTTCACAACCTCGTAGATCTCGACCATCTCTGCGGACGGCTCGCCGAACGCGAAAGTCCGGGTCATGTCCGAGTGATAACCGTCCACGGTCGCGCCGAAGTCCACCTTGATCATGTCGCCCCGTCGCAGGGTGCGCCCGCCCGGATTGTGGTGGGGCTCGGCGGCCTGCTCGCCGAAGCCCGCGATCGTGTTGAACGACACTCCCTCAGAGCCGCCCTCTCTCATCTCGAACTCGAGGAGCGCAGCCAGCTCGACTTCGGTCATCCCTTCCTTGAGCTGGTGCAGCACGGCCGCGAGCGCGTCGTCGGCCACGTTGTGCGCGCGGCGCATCGAAGCGATCTCCCGTTCGTCTTTGATGGCCCGCAAGTCCTCCACCTCATCGAAGGTCTCGACGAGCCCGACGCTCGGCATCGCGTCGCTGATCCCGCCGGCCATCTCAAGCGTCATGTGCCCGGCTTCCACGCCGAGGCGACGGATGTTCATCCCGCCCAGCACGGACACGAGTGTCCCGTATACGCCGGCGGCCTCACCGATGGTTCGGGAGCTCACGGGATAGATCTCACGGCGCATGTCGGGGACCTCGTGCGAGGACTGCTCTTCGTACCGCCCATCCGTCATGAACACGTCCTCACGACCGACGATCAGTTGGCCGTTCGAGCCCGAGTAGCCGGAGAGGTATCGGACGTTCACCGGCTTCGTGACGAGAAGCGCGTCGGCTCCCAGGGTCTCGAGCCGCGCGCGGATCCGCTCCCTGCGTTCGTTCATCTCGCCTCCACCGCTGCTTCCAGCGCCAAGAGATACCCCGTGATGCCCAGCCCGATGATAGAGCCGCGCGCAACCGGGGAGATCAACGAGTGCCGCCGGTACGGCTCGCGCGCGTAGATGTTCGAGATATGCACTTCGTACACCGGCCCTGCGAAGGCTGCGACCGCGTCGCGCAGCTCGTACGAGTAGTGCGTCAGCGCGGCCGGGTTGATGATCGCCGCGTCCGCGTCGGTCTTGGAGAGCGCCGCGATCAAATCTGCCGCGTCGTCGCTTTGCACGCACTCCACCTCGCACCCGAGTTCTTTGCCGCGCGCGCGCAGCATCTCCTCCAGCTCCGCAAGCGTCGTGCGGCCGTAGATCTCCGGCTGGCGCGTGCCGAGGCGCCCGAGGCTAGGACCGTTCAACACGAGCACCTTCATCGAACCGCCTCGTATGCCTTCCGAAGCGCGCCCTCCGGAACGTCGCGCACGAGCACGGGGCGGCCGAGATCCTCCAGCAGTACGAAGCGCATCCCCGCTTCATACTTCTTGTCGCGGACCCAGGTGCGCGCGACGTCCTCGTACTCGAACCCGGCACCGGTCGTCGGCAGGTCGTACGCCTCGAGCAGTGAGCGGTGCACACCGACGCGATCGGCGTACCCGAGCTCGGTTGCGAGGTTCGCCGCGAACATCATGCCGATCGCGACGGCTTCTCCGTGCGTCGGACCCGCGTAGCCCGCAAGCGCTTCGACCGCGTGCGCCAGCGTGTGACCGTAGTTCAGGAAGGCGCGACCGGCCTGCTCGGTCTCATCTTCTTCGACGATCCGCACCTTCACCGCTGCGGCGTCGACGACGAGCGTTGCCAGCGTTTCGGGGTCGCGCGCGGTGATCACATCGCTCTGCGCCGTCAGACGGTCGGCCAGCGTCCCCGGCGCGATGAGCGCGTGCTTGATCGCCTCGGCCATGCCGGTCGCGAACACGTGGTCCGGCAGCGTCTGCAACGTCGTCGTGTCACAGACGACGGCGCGGGGTTGGTGGAACGCGCCGACGAGGTTCTTCCCTTCCGGAAGGTCGATGGCCGTCTTGCCCCCGATCGCCGAGTCGATCTGGCCGAGCAGCGTGGTCGGCATCTGCACGAGCGGAACCCCTCGGTGGTACGTCGCGGCGGCGAAACCGGCCGCGTCCCCAACGACGCCTCCACCGAGCGCCGTAACGACGTCCGTCCTGTGCATCCCGACGGCCGCGAGCCAGCGCCACATCGACTCGAGCGCTGCGGTGCTCTTCGACGACTCGCCCGGCTCGAGAGTGAACTGCTCGACACGCAGGCCGGTCCCAGCCAAGCCGCGGCGCGCGCGCTCTCCGTGCAACCCGGCGACGGAGGCGTCGGTCACGAGGGCGATCGTCTCGGCCTTCGGGGCGTCGACGAGCTCACCGGCACGCGCCAGCAGGTCGGGGCCGATCGAGATCGTGTACGACCTCGATCCGA
>VAYV01000197.1 GCA_005883175.1 Actinomycetota bacterium | reverse complement strand
GAGCGCGCCGGACCTTGGACGGTCAGCAGCGGCAATGACCGGCGCTCAGACATGCGCGCCCTCCAGCGCCGCCGGCTCGGTCCACGACAGCGACGACCCGAGGAAGTCGGCCAGGTGTACGGCCGCGCGCCTGCCCACCTCTTCGACGCCCGGCCGCGATCCCGTCAGCGCTTCGATCGAGGTCACGCCGCGGTCGACGATGCCGCACGGGATGATCCCGTTGAACGCGTCGAGGTCGGCCGTCACATTCAACGCGAAGCCGTGCGTCGTGATGCCGCGCGAGACGTGCACGCCGATCGCTCCGATCTTCGCGTCGCCCGCCCAGACGCCGGTCAGGCCGTCGATCATTCCCGCGTCGACGCCGTACTCGGTGAGTGTCGCGATGAGCGCGCGCTCCAAGGTTCGCACGTACGCCACCAGGTCCGTGTTCTGTCCGAGGTCGATGATCGGATAGCCGACGAGCTGCCCCGGCCCGTGGTACGTCACGCGCCCGCCGCGGTCGGTGCGCTCGACGGCGATCCCGCGCGCGGCGAGCGCATCGGCATCCAGCAGAACCTCGCCGTCCGTTGCTCGGCGACCGAGCGTGTACACGGCATCGTGCTCCAGCAGCAGAAGCGTGTCGTCGATCTCGCCGGCCGCAAGTCGGTCGGCCAGCGCGCGCTGCAGCTCGAACGCGGGCGCGTATGCGATGCGGCCGAGCCAGGCTGCTCGCACGATTGGCATGTGGCTACCGTAGCACCGGCCGAACGCTCGTTCCGGCGCCTTCAGATGTCGATGCCGAGCTCGTGCGCGTACTCCGCCTCTTCGAGGATCGCTTTCAGCCGCCCGTTGAATTGCGCCGCTTTGTGCCCATCGATCCATCGGTGGTCGTACGTGAGGCTGAGGAACATCATCTGGCGGATGGCGACGGCGTCCGCGCCGTCGATCTCAAGCACCATCGGGCGCTTCACGATCGCGCCGACGCCCAGGATCGCGACTTGCGGCATCGAGATGATCGGCGTGTCGATGAGCCCACCGAACGAACCGTAGTTGGTGATCGAGAACGTGCCGCCGACGACGTCGTCCGGCTTCAGGCCGCCTTTCGCGCGCGCCCGGGTACCGATGTCGTTGATCGCGCGCGCCAGGCCGATCAGGTTCATGCCGTCGGCCCCGTGCACGACGGGAACGATCAAGCCTTCGTCGCGCCCGACCGCGACGCCGAGGTTCACTTCCTTATAGAGGCGCGCGGTGGCTGCGTCTTCGAGGATGTGCGCGTTGAACTCCGGCAGGACGCGGAGCGCTTCGACGACCGCCGACGCGATGAACGGCATGAATGTCAGCGAGAACCCTTCCGAGCCCTTGAACGAGTCCTTGGCGCGCGCGCGCAACGCGGCGACGCGCGTCATGTCCACCTCGATGACGTTCGTCAGCTGAGCGGCGGTGTGAAGACTGCGCGTCATGTGCTCGGCGATCGCTTTGCGCACGCGTGTGAAGGGAACGTCTTCGTGTGCGGCCGCGGGGACCGTGAACGAAGACACGGGAACCTCTTGCGCGCGCGACGGGCCTGGCGATGCGACGCGCTGCGGCGCCTTCGCGCCGCCGTCGGCCGCCGCCATCACGTCTTCCTTGGTCACGCGGCCGCCGGCGCCGGTCCCGCGGATCGACGCGAGGTCGACGCCGCGTTCGCGCGCGAGCTTGCGCACGAGCGGGGAGAGCGCGCCGCCGTCGGAGGGCTGCTCAGCTGCGGGGGCCGGCGGGGCTTGCTTCGTCTCTGCGGGAGGTTCCGGTTTGGGCTCAGGAGCCGGAGGCTTCTCTTCAGCCTTCGGCGTCTCCTTGGCCTCCTCTTTGGGAGCCTCCGCCTTCTTCTCTTCCTTCGCGGGCGCCTCTTCCTTCTCGGGCTTCTCTTCCTTCTCGGGCGCTTCGGGCGTCGGTGCGGAGGCCTTCTCGCCTTCGCTCGCCGATTCGTCGATCACGGCGATCTCGGCGCCGACCTCGACCGTCTCGTCTTGTCCGGCGAGGATCTTCGTCACCACGCCGGACGCCGGCGACGGCAGCTCGGTGTCGATCTTGTCGGTGGAGATCTCGACGAGCGGCTCGTCCTCTTTGACGTACTCGCCCTCCTGCTTCAGCCAGCGGATGATCGTGCCTTCAACGACGCTCTCGCCCATCTTCGGAAGCGTTACCGAGGTCGTCACCAAGCCCTCCCGTCGGTCACAGCGTGTGCAGCGCGCGCCCCGACAGCGCGAGGGCGGCTTCGCCGAAGGATTCAGAAAGCGTCGGGTGCGGGTGAATCAGGGCGGCGATCTCTTCCGGCATCGCTTCCCAGCCGACCGCCAGCATCGCCTCGGCCACCAGCTCGGTCACGCGCGCGCCGATGAAGTGAACACCGAGCACGCGCCCGCCTTTCTCGGCGACGATCTTGCAGAACCCGTTCGTCTGCAAGATGACGGCCTTCCCGATGCCGGTCAGCTGCACGGTCTTCGTCACGACGTCGAAGCCTTTCTCGCGCGCCTGACTCTCCGTCATACCCACCGCAGCGACCTCGGGCGACGAGTACGTCGCGCGCGGAACGGCGTTGTAGTCGACTGGCGCCGTGGGGTGACCGGCAAGCTGCTCGGCCACGTACATGCCTTCGCCGAACGAGACGTGAGCCAGACCCGGCGTGTTGATGCAGTCGCCGATGGCGTAGACGCCGGGCGCCGTGGTCTGGAGCTTCTCGTCGATCTGGACGAACCCCCGCTGATCGATCGTGACACCGGCGGCGTCGAGGCCGGCGTCTTTCGTCACCGGGCCGCGTCCAACGGCGACGAGCAACACCTCCGCGTCGATCGTCTCCGTCTTCCCGTCCAGCGACACCGTCGCGCGCACGCCGTCGTCCGACACCGACGCGTCTTCGAGCTTCGCGCCGGTGAGGCACTTGATCCCACGCTTGCCGAACTGCTTGGCGATCTCCTTTCCGAGGTCCGCGTCCTCGAGCGGCAGCATGGACGGCAGCATCTCGACGACGGTGACCGTCGAGCCGAACGACGCCCAGATGCTTGCGAATTCGACGCCGACCGACCCGGCGCCGAGCACGATCGCGCTCTTCGGCACACCGTTCACGAGGGCCTCGTCGCTCGTGATAACGCGCGCGCCCCGCGAGAGCCCCGAGATCATCTTCGGCTCCGAGCCCGTTGCGACGACGACGTTCTTCGCCGTGATCTCTCGCCCGTCTACCGACACGGACGTCGGGCTCCGCAAGGTGCCCGTGCCGCGCACGACCTCGATCTTCTGGTGCTTGATGAGCGCCTCGAGGCCTTTGAACATCTTCGTGACGACCTTGTCCTTGTAGCTCTGGACCCCGGGCCAGTCGAACGAGCGGCCCTCCGCGCTGACGCCGAAGGCGCCCGCCTCTCCGATCGTGTCGAAGACCTCGGCAGAATGGAGGAGCG
>VAYV01000196.1 GCA_005883175.1 Actinomycetota bacterium | reverse complement strand
CGGCGCGACGATGATGGCCGGGACTTGGTTCGTCGAGCCGAACCCCTCGTCCCACACGATCACGACCGCGGTCCGCCCGGCCCGGTACGTCGTGCCGGCCACGATCCGGCTCACGACCGCCTTCAGCCATGCGTCGCCCGTCGCGACGGAGCAGTCGTGTGTGTCGTGGCATAGGTTCGGAGTGACGAACGAGAACGCAGGCAGGTGTCCGGCAGCGAGGTCGGACAAGAACCGTCCGCTCGACGTCGTGCCGAACGGCTCGTCCCAGCTTCTGCACTGGGATCGGATCGCTGTGTAGTAAGGCGCGGGGTTGTGTTTCACGGCGTACTCCCCGGCCGACCTGAGGTCGCAGTTGGACGGCATCGATTCTTCGTACGACCGCCACTGCCGGCCGCTCGACGCGATCTGACCGAAGATGCTCGGACCTCTCGACTCGCACGACGACCTC
>VAYV01000195.1 GCA_005883175.1 Actinomycetota bacterium | reverse complement strand
AGTTCGTCGCCAATCCACAGGCGCGCGCAAGCGAGTTCTCGTACGGCGCGGCGCTGGCGCCGATGACCTGGCCGTACGAGTGGTTCTCCATCCAGATCCAGATCACGTGGCCCCACCGCGTGGGGATCGCACTCCCCTTGCAGGGACCGGAGGTCGAGGCCGCCACAACGGACGAGGACGTGTGCTCCGTCGCAACGACAGCCTTCTGCGGTCTCGCCAAAGGCGACGGTGTTACGCGCGCGAGCGTCGGTCGCGGGGTTGAGGATGACGACGGAGACGAGGACGAGAGGACCGGAGCGGCCTTGGGACGTGCCGAAGATGAGCATGCCGCGAGCAACGCGGCGCAACAGACGACGACCAGCGCCTTGTGTCGCCCAACGGTCACGCATCCATTCAACTGAACGCCCGGTCGCACCGCCAAGGCAACGAGCCGCTGTAAGGCAAATTGTTCGTTAAGCGGGTCCCATCACGAACAGGCGAGCAGGCCGGCCGCTCGCTTCGCGTCGAGGATCTGCAGAACGGCGGCATCTACCACTCTCGAAAAGCTCTGGCTGGCGGACATCTGCGAAAGGATCGCCGCGTACATGCTTGTTGCCGGGCTCAGCGTCTTGCTGATGATCATGTCGCCGCCGGCTTCGAGGAATTCGATCGCCCGCGTCCCGGGAGGGATGTCGCGCACCGCAACGGTCGCGCCGAGATCGTCCGAGATCACGACGCCTTTGAATCCGAGCCGCCCTCGCAAGACGCGCCCGATCACGAGCGGCGAGAGCGCGGCGAGGTGGATGGGGTCGATCTGCGTGTAGGTGGCGAGCGCGACCATGACGAAGGGCACGCCGCCGCTGACGGCCTGCTCGAACGAACCCAGATCCGACGTCGTCGTGGCATTGTCGACGACGTGGCCCGTGTAGTCGGTGTTCCCTTGCACGCGGCCGAGGCCCGGGAAATGCTTGGCGCTGGTTTCGACAACTGCGTTGCTCATGCCGCGAACGAAGGCGAGCGCGTGCGTTGCAACCGTCGGGATGTCGTGACCGTATTCGCGGTGGAGCACGCCGATCGGTTGATTTGTGCCGTCGCCGCCGGGCGGAACGACGTCGAATACGGGAGCGAAGTTGAAGTTGATGCCGGCGGACCGCAGCTCTCTCCCCCACCGAGCCGCGTCCGCCGCGAGCGTCGTGGGATCGATCGCGCCTTGCTGCGTGGCAGCAGGGATCGACGAGAACCCCGGACCCTTCATCGCTTGGATCTCGCCGCCTTCCTGGTTCGCGGCGATGAAGAACCGCACACCGCCGGTTGCGAGGCGCTGAACCGAGCTCGTGATCGCGCGGACGCTCGCGACGCCCACAGTGCTGTTCTCGGTGAACCAGACCGAACCGAAATGATCGGTCCGGATCGCGTTCGCGGCTTGACCGCTGAGCTGATCGCCGGCGAGGCCGAGCATGAAGAGCTGTCCCACACGCTGGCGAACCGTGAGTTGATCGAAGACTCTCTGGACGCAGTCCCTTTGGACGGGTGTTGGCTTTCGCGTCGCGCTCGATGTCGGAGATGGAGACGTAGAAGGGGAAGCGGTGGGGTTGGTCGGCGGCAGCGAGGCCGTTCGGGGCGTGACGGTGCACGCGGTCAAGAGAACCGCGGCCAACCCGGTGAGTCTCGGGGTGCGCATCTGTGCTTAAGGACACTTTGGTCCCCTCGCCGGTTCCCGAGATAGGGCCGTTCGGGCCTCCATCGCATCAGGACTTTCGGCGCGACATCGCACTCCAAACGACCCGAAATCCGGGCGAATGCGCCCCCCGGTGATGTCGCGGGGAGAGAATGAGCCTTCATGGACCTTGCGAAGGAGCGACCGCCCGACTCCTCACCCACCAGGACGAAGGCTCGCATCTGGATCGCCGCTGGATTGGCAGCCGCGATCTTCGCGGCCGGTCTTGCGACGTTGGTTTCGCGTGCATCAGGCGATCCCAACCTTCGCAGATCGAGAGTGGAGATCCGGCATCTCTTCATGCTCTTCGAACTGCCACCCGGCGCCGTTCGCAGCGGCAACCCGGGTGAGGAGACCCTGAACCAACCCGCATCGGGAATCATCGGATCAGATCATCTCCTCGACGTCGTCCAATACTGGCGCTTTCCGATGACCCCGGTCGAAGCTTCATTGTGGGTGCAAACGCATCCACCGAAAGGGTTGACCAAGTCCGGCAGCAGCAGCGGATCAGCTCAAGGCTTCAGCTACAGGGACACCGACACGGATGCGTACACCTATCCGAACCTGGAGATATCGATAGCGAGTGATGGGATCCGTAGCACGCCGGTGAGGATCGATGCCGTGCTCATCTGGCTGAGCAGCGAGCTCGTGCGAGACACAACATCGGGTCCGCGGATCAGGTTCACGGTCGCCGAAGGATGCCCACCCCGTCTCGGCCCGAGTGTTTCGGTTCGTAACCCACGAGACGCACTCAAGGATCGGCTGCTCCCTGAAGGGCGGCCGACTGTCGGTCTCGTCTGTCGCTACGTGAACGGTCCGGAGCGCCCTCCCGCCACCATTATTCCCCTTTCAAGTGATGAAGCGATATCGCTGGCGGTTGCGATCGGTCGCGTGCATCTAACCTACCCGGGCAGGTTCTCATACTTCTCGTGCGGAACGGCCGCCAGCGTCTATGCGACGATCGACCTCTTGGCTCTTCGATATCCGGGTCGTCAAGACGTCAACCTTTGGTACACCGAAGACGGGTGCGGGAGCCTTCGGAATGGCTACTTGGACGCCAAGGGATACAACACGGCTACCTTGAACTGGTTCACTCGCCGCCCGGATCGACCCGTTCGCGCCTGCTCGCCTCGGTCCCATCACGCTGCGGAACCGCTTCATCAAAGCGGCGACCTTTGAGGGCCGCTCGCCCAAGAACGTCGTCACCGATCGCCTGATCGATTTCCATCGCGAGGTTGCCGCCGGCGGCGTCGGCATGACGACGGTCGCGTACTGTGCGGTTTCCCGTGACGGCCGCTCGGCGCCGGGAGAGATCGTGCTTACGCCCGAGCCGGGCTTGCGGCGTCTCACCGACGCCGTTCATGCGGAGGGCGCAGCCGCGTGCGCGCAGATCGGACACGCGGGGCCGGTCGCCGGTGCCGGCCAGGCCGGGATCGCTCCGTCGCGCGTCTTCAGCCCGATGGCGATGAAGCTGGTGCGCGCAGCGACTGCCGACGACATCGCGCGCGTCACGGCCGAGTTCGCGCGCGCGGCCACCATCGCGGTCGAGGCCGGCTTCGATGCGATCGAGCTGCACCTCGGGCACGGCTATCTGCTCAGCGCTTTCATGAGCCCCAAGCTGAACCGGCGGAAAGACGGCTACGGCGGCGACGTGACGCGGCGCGCGCGATTCCCGGGCGAGGTTGCGCGCGCCGTCCGCGACGCCGTCGACGACAAAGTCGCCGTCACGGCCAAGTTCAACATGAGCGACGGCGTGCGCGGCGGCCTGGACGTCGACGAAAGCATCGAGATCGCGCGGCTGCTCGAACAGGATCAGACACTGGATGCGCTCGAGCTGACCGGCGGCAGCTCGTTCGCGAACCCGATGTACCTGTTCCGCGGAGACCGTCCGCTCGAAGAGATGGCAGCAGCCATGCCGGGCATGCTCAAGGTCGGCTTCAAAGTCGCCGGCCGGTACTTCCTGAAGTCGTACCCGTTCGAAGAGGCGTACTTCCTTCCGATGGCGCGCCGCTTCCGAGCAGCCCTGTCGATGCCCCTGATCTTGCTCGGCGGCATCAACCGCATGGACACGATCACCGGCGCGATGGATGAAGGCTTCGCGTTCGTTGCGATGGCGCGCGCGCTGCTGCGCGAGCCTGACCTCGTGAACAGACTGAAGTCGAGCGCAACGACGGAAGGCATCTGCATCCACTGTAACAAGTGCATGCCGACGATCTACAACGGCACGCGGTGCGTGCTGATCGACGAACCCGTTACTTCGTGATCTTCAGCACGCCCGTCAGGCCGAACGCCCAGTGGTTGTTGATGTTGCAGAAGTAGTAGATCGTGCGGCCGGCGTACGTCGGCGGGATATACCACGAGATCGCTTGCGGCTTCGATGAGCGCGCGGCAGCGAACCCGATCTGCCTCCCGCCGCCGGGCGTGCCGTTCTCGAGCCGCACCTCGTGTCCCGGGCAGTTCACCGGGCCGAAGTTGAACTGGTTGCAGCCCGGCGTGCCGGTGTCCTTGTAGTTCCACCGGACGATCGAGCCCGCCTTGATCGTGATGAAGGCCTGCTTGTTGTCGTACAAGGACCCGCCGGCCGGCGAGCGGATGTATGCGGTGTCGGTCAGGCTGCACGGCGCCTTCTTGCAGAACCGGAAGCTGTTGATGACGAGGTTGACGACCGGTGGCCGGCGCCGGATCGAGGCGCCGGCGGGCGCGATCAAGGCCAGCGGCACGATCGCCGCCAGCACCAGCGCCATCCCCCGAATGCGCATCGTCAGGGACTACGTTCGCTGCGACCGTTGGGATTCCTTTTTGGGTGGATTGGCCCCTTACCGACCGCAGCCTGAGCGGTCATTTCGGTGGAAATGCGAAACCTTCGAGATCCTTGTGCCGATTGTTGGCGTAGGTATCTCAGGGAGGATCATGCGAGCCAACGCTGAGCATCGGGGCCCCGGTCTCGCCCTCCGTTTCGCAGGAGCCTCGCTCGTCGTCTTCCTGGCGGTCGGGGTCGCTGCGCACGCGGTGGTTCGACGTCAGGTGCAAGCCGACGACCAAAACAATGCCCAGTTCCATGCGGTCTTCGTTACGGACTCGCTCCTCGTCCCGATCTTCCACGGCATCGACCTGCAGAAACCGGTGACGGGGATGGTGGCGGTCGGGATCCGAGCACGATTGGCACCGGTTTTCGGCGCGCGCATCAAGCGGCTGAAGGTCTGGCGGCCAGACGGCACGATCGTCTTCTCGGACGAGCCTCGGCTCATCGGCAAACGATTCGACGCGGCCGACGATTTCGCCGCCACGAAAGACGGCCCGCATAGCGAGATAACGGATCTGACCGATCCCGAAAACGCGTTCGAGCGCGGGCTTGCACCGACGATGTTCTCAACGTACCTGCGGCTGCCCAGCGCTCCTCAGCTCATGGTGGAGCTCTACCAGGACTACGGGCCGACCCAGGCTGCCATAGATCACACGGTCGTGCAGCTCGACCTCGCCCTCGTGAGCGCGCTCCTCCTGCTCTATCTCCTCGTACTTCCGATCGCAGCACGAGCAAGCCGGCGGCTGCGCGCTTCGAACGATGCGCTCCGCGTGTCCAACGAAGAGCTGCGAGCAGGGAAGGGACAGCTCCGTGAATCGCTCGAGCGCGAGCATGCCGCGGCCGAACGTCTCCGATCCCTCGACGACATGAAGAACATGATCCTCACATCGGTTTCGCACGAGCTCCGGACCCCGCTCACGTCGATCATCGGCTTCGCGTCGACGCTCCAGCGGCGGCACGCAGAGCTCAACCCCGCGACGCAGCAGGAGATCGCCAATCGGATTCAACGCGTGGTGGCTCATGCCGACATCCGAGACCGAACCGTCGTTGTCTCTGCCGATCCTGTCCAGGTCAACATCGACCCATCGAAGCTCGAACGCATCCTCGAAAACCTTCTGTCGAACGAGGCCCGTCACACCCCGCCCGGAACGCACATCACCGTGCGCGCCGGTTTGATCGACGAAGGCGTCTTGCTCCAGGTCGAAGACAACGGACCGGGGATCCAGCCGGAAGCGCGTGATCGGATCTTCCAACCCTTCGCTCACGGGCGCCAACAGTCGCCCCACGCTCCGGGGGCGGGAGTCGGATTGGCCCTCGTCGCCGGGTTCGCAGAGCTTCACGGCGGACGCGCCTGGGTCGAGGAGAGCGAGAGCGGAGGCGCGCGCTTCAAGGTCTTGATCCCGGCCGAGCCGCCCCATGAGACGTACGTGTGGGCGGCGTCGTAGGGGTCTCAGACCAGACTGACCCCGACGCCGTCGATGATCACGTTCTTCGCCGCGGACGCTTGCTTCAGGGTCAAGGCGCGCGGTCCGTCCCATCCATTCGCCGCGGTGGCCCGGATCCTGTCAAACGCGTGACAGCGCCTTGCGACGTGGCCGCCACGCAGCGACCGTGATCGCGATCAGCACGAGCACCGCCACCGCCGGCAAGACGTCGCGCGCGGTGTCGGGCAGTATCAACGAGGTGACGCTGCCGTTCAGCGGGTTGCGTACCGGATACGCCAGGAACAGAAGGGCCGAGTACGCGAGCACCACCCACGTCGTGCGCGAGCGCCACCGCATCGCGAGCAGAGGGATCAGCGGCGCCGCGTACCACGGCAGCACGTACGGGGACGCGAGAAGGTACACGGTCAGCGCAGCCGCGACGACCGGCTCCGGTCCGTGGTCGCGGAGTCGCCCTGCGGCGACGAGCATCGCGACCACGGCCACAACGATGAGCGCCAGGACCGTGAGATGGGTCACCCAGCCCGAGACGCGCGCCGCGGCCCAGTCGTCGACGTCGAACGCGGCGCCGATCCAGCGCTCCCCGACGTACCAGATCGAATGCTGGCTCACGAGCCCGACGGCTTGGTGCAACGGCCTCAGCGCGGCGGAGCCCCCGGCTGCGAGGTAACCGATCACCACGAACGAGACGGTCGCGAGCGACGCCTGCAACGCTTTCCGCTTGTCCTCGCGAAGGAAGAGCCAGGCGATCAGCACGGCTCCGGGCAGCAGGACGTTCAGCTTCACCAACGCGGCGGCGCCGAGGAGCAGGCCGGCGACCACCGGCCGCACGCGCGCGACGAGCACGGCCGCGAGCAACCCGAGCGCGACGAGGCCGTCGTTGTGCCCGCCGTTCACCACAGCCACGAGAAGGATCGGATTGAACCCGACGCACGCGGCCGCGGCCCAGCTCCCGGTCGCGCGCAACACGGTCCACGCGAGCCCCAGCACGGCGAGCGCCTCGAGCGCCTGGAAGAACAGCCGGCCGCACAACGGCGACGAGCCGCACGCGCCCATGCCGGCCGCAGAGATCGTCGTGAAGACGGGGCCGTACACCGAGCCGGTGTGCCGGAACACCGGTTGCATGCGCTGCAGCGCAGGATCGCTCGGGAAGTCGGCGGGGACGTGGGTGTACGGGCTC
>VAYV01000022.1 GCA_005883175.1 Actinomycetota bacterium | reverse complement strand
CGAGCCGCTTGCCCCGAGCGCACCGACGCCGAGCGTCGCGGCGATCACGATCGCCGCGATCAGGTTGGCCGGCCAGGAGCGTCGCATACCCGAAGTGTCGAGCAGGGCAGGGACACGGGCCTATGCCCGTTCGGACGGACTTTCCAGTTTCAGGGACCCGGATAACTGTTGTCGCGGCCGGGACCGAAGTGCCAATGTCCGCGGATCCATGGTGCGCCTTGGCAGCGAGGAGGGTTGCCCTGGGGACCGGTGCAAGCGTTGAAGTAGTGTCCGGGGATGTAATGAGGATCGGCGATCGCGTAGGCGACGAAGAGCATCCCCGCGATCAGGATCACGGTTGCTGCTAAGCGCAGCTTGCCCATCGATACAAGTGAACCATCTCGCGGACCAGAGTCCATAGGACCCAAGGCGCGGAACGCTCAGTCAGACAGCCGTGAGACTCCCTCGCGATACCGCGCGGCGAGGTCGCGGTAGGCCTGCGGGTTGTACTTCACCCAGATCTCCGAAGGCGTTCCCGGGATCGGTCCTTTCACCTTCGCCGGCACGCCGACCGCCAGCATATCGTCGGGGATCTCCATCCCCGGCGGCACGACGGCGCCGGCGCCGACCATCGCGCGCGCGCCGACCCTCGCTCCGTCGAGCACCGTCGCCCCGTTCGCGATCAGCGCTTCCTCGCCGATGATCGCGCCGTGCACGACGCAAAGGTGCGCGACGGTCGCGCCCGGCCCGACCTCGAGCGCCTGTCCCGGCGGCCCGTGCAGGACGGAGCCGTCTTGCACGTTCGCCCCGGCTCGCACCACGAGCGGCCCGTAGTCGGCGCGCAGTACGACCCCGTACCACACCGACGCGTTCTCCTCGATCGTGACGTCGCCGATGATCGATGCCGTCTCGGCGACGAACGCAGTTTCGTGGATCGTCGGGCGTTTCCCTTCGAACTCGAACAACGGCATGCTCGTCTCCCGTCTTCACCTAGTGGCTTCCAGTTCCGGTCCAGCCTACGACGCTCGATCTATCCTTTTTGGTGTCTTTGGGGGATGGCCACCCACGGGGCGCTCCATAGCGTGACTCTCCGTGGCCCGCAGATTCCGCTTGCTCATCGGCGCCGTTCTTACGAGCGGCCTCGTCGTCGGCATCGCCCTCCCGGCGATCGCATTCGTTCCATACGACGGCGCCGGCGCTTTCGCCAAGGCTGCCGCGCGCACGCCGAAGAAGCCCGCACCGTCGCCGACCGGATACGACGTCTCGTATCCGCAATGTTCGAGCACCCTGCCGAAGTCACCGACGTTTGGGATCGTCGGTGTCAACGGCGGGCGCGCGTACGCGTCGAACTCATGCCTCGCGAGCGAGTACGCGTGGGCGACCACGTCGACCTCGACGGCCTACCCGAAGGTCGGCTTCTACGCGAACACCGGTAACCCCGGGCCCGTACTCTCAACCCATTGGCCAACCGGCCAGTCGACGCCGGCAGTCTGCGACGGGACCTTGAGCGAGGGCTGCTCGTACGACTACGGATGGAACGCAGCCGCGGATTCCTTCGCGAGGGCCACGGCGGTTGCGGGCGTGGACGGTGCGCGCGCGGCCTACTGGTGGCTCGACGTCGAGACCGGGAACAGCTGGGCCACGGCGTCCGACCTGCCGAGCTGGGCAGCCCTCAACACCAAGGACCTGCAGGGCGCTGCTGCCTACCTCGCAGCGCAAGGGGTAGGGCAGCTCGGCTTCTACTCGACCGGCTTTCAGTGGGGACAGATCACCGGCTTGAACGCGAGCACCAGCCCGGCCTCATTCTCGACGAGCTACGTGAACTGGGTGCCCGGCGCCACGTCGTTGTCGAGCGCGCAAGCGCGCTGTTCATCGGCCTACAGCTTCACCGGCGCGCGCGTGCAGCTGACGCAGTACGTGCAGAGCAACCTGGACGTCGACTACCGCTGCCCGTAACGGGCTCTAGCCTTTGCGCGCTTTGACCTCTTCGGTCAGCTTCGGCACGACCTTCAACGCGTCGCCCACGATGCCGAGGTCGGCGAGCTGGAAGATCGGCGCCTCCGCGTCCTTGTTGATCGCGACGATGCGATCGGACGACTTCATGCCGACGATGTGCTGGGTCGCGCCCGAGATGCCGACCGCGATGTACACCTTCGGTTTCACCGTCTTGCCGGTCTGACCGACCTGCATCGCGTAGGGGACCCAGCCGGCGTCTACGACCGCGCGCGTCGCACCGACCGCGGCGCCGGGGATCAACGCGGCAAGGTCTTCGAGCAGCTTGAAGTTCGACGGGTCCTGCAAGCCGCGGCCGCCGGACACGATGACGCTGGCGTCTTCCAGCTTCGGGCCGCTGGCGGCCTGCTCGTGGCGCTCGACGACCTTTGCACCTTCGACGGTCGGCGCGCTCACCGAGACCACTTCGGCGGTGCCGCCCGACGGCTCCGCGTCGAACGACTTCGGCCGGATCAAGACCAGCTTCGGATCCGGACCGTCGAACTTCACGTCCACGATCTGCGCGCCGCCGAAGATCGCGGTCTTCGCGCCCTCGGCGCCGGTGACGTCGGTGGCGTTGCTCATCAGCGTCGACCCGGTCTTGGCCGAAAGCCGCGATGCCACGTCGCGCGCGTCGTAGCTCATCGGGAACAGGATGATGTTCGGCTGGTTCTCCTGGACGAGCTGGTGGAGCGCGGCCGCCGCGACCGTGCCGATCGTGTCGGCGAACGCCGCGTCGTCGCCGGCGAACACCTTCGTGGCTCCGTGCTCGCCGAACGCTTTCGCCGCTTCGGTCGCGCCCGGCCCGAAAACGACGGCCTCGACCTCTCCGCCGAGCGAGCGCGCCTTCGTCAAGATCTCGAGCGTCGTCTTGAAGCCCGTCGAGTCTTGCGCGGGGTCTCCGTACACCCAGATCTTCGCCATCTAAATGACCTTCGCTTCCTTGAGGAAATCGGCGACCTTCGCAGCGCCGGTGCCGTCGTCTTCGAACTTCTCGCCCGCGCCGCGCGCGGGAGCCGGTGTGACCTCGTTGACGGTTTGGGTCGACTTCGCCTCGTCGGCGGACAGACCGAGGTCGCCGACCTTCAGCTGCTCGACCGGCTTGGACTTCGCTTGCATGATTCCCTTGAACGTCGGGTACCGAGGCTCGTTCACGCCGGCCGTCACCGTCAGCACGGCGGGGAGCGGCGACTCCACGTCGTCGTAGCCTTTCTCCGTCTGCCGCTGGATGTGCAGCGTCGTGTCCTTGATCTCGAGGTGCTTCGCGAAACTTGCGAGCGGCACACCGAGCAGCTCGGCGATCGCTCCGGGAACGGTTCCGGTGGAACCGTCCGTCGACTCGACGCCGGCGATCACCAGGTCGAACCCGGTCTTCTTGATCGCGGCTGCGAGCACGCGCGCGGTCACGAGCGC
>VAYV01000021.1 GCA_005883175.1 Actinomycetota bacterium | reverse complement strand
AGACTTCGATCACGGCAGCGGATCCTTCCGCTCGAGCTGCAACGCCGATCGCTCCCCCGGCGCCCGTCACGCGCAGCGCGTTCTGCACGAGGTTCGAGACGACCTGGCGCACGCGGTGCGGGTCGCTCTCGACCACAAGCTGCTCGGGAAGATCCGCCGTCAATGCGAGGCGCGCGTCGGCGGCCTCGTTCTGATGCGCGGCGACCGCCTCGCGCAGGGTCTCCGTCAGGTCGACCGGACTGACGTCGAGGTGGAACTCGGCCGACCCGACGCGCGCGAGGTCCATCACATCCTGAACCATGTGCTCCAACCGATCGGCCTCCGAGCGGATCACACCTACCGCTTCGGCGTGTCCCGCGCCGCCCTTGACCGCACCGTCTTCGATCGCTTCCGCGTAACCGCGGATCGCGGTGATCGGTGTGCGCAGCTCGTGCGACACGCTGGCCAGAAACTCGCGCTCGCGGCGCTGCGATTCCGCAAGCGCGCTCGCCATGTTGTTGAACGCGACGCCGAGCGTCGCCAGCTCCTCGTCTTCCGAGATCGGGACGCGCTGCGACAGGTCGCCTTTCGAGATGCGCGCAGCCGCTTCGGATACGTCGTGCACCGGACGAGTCAGCCGCTTCGCCAGAACGGCGGCGACGGCGATCGGGACGGCGAGTGCGATCAGGGCCGCAATCGCGATGCGGAAGACCAACGGTCCGAGCAGCCCGCGCGCGGCGGCAACCGGCCGGGTGAGCACCACGCCGGTCACGGCGGGTCGCCGGGGCAACGAGATCGGAACGCCGACGTACACGACGTTGCCAGCGTCGGTGCGCGCCGTGCCGCTGATCTCCCGCCCTGCGATCAGCGGCTGCAGGTTGATCCCAACCACGATCGAGGCGGCGTTGCCCAGGACGGACCCGTTCCGCGTCACGATCGCCGCTTGGTCGCCGTTGATCGCCAGCACACGCCTGATGAGCGGAAGGGTCACCGTCGTCCCGACGGTGTCGGGATCTTCGGCAGCGATCGCGCGCGCGACCTTCGTCAAGTCGCTACGCGCGTTGCTCTCGGAGTACCGGCGTAACAACCCGATCGCGACGATGCCGGTTAGGAACACGGACAGCACGGCCGTGATGCCGATCGAAACGCCGAGCCGTCCGCGCAGGCTACGCATCGGCCTTGTATCCGACGCCGCGCAAGGTCTTGATGATCGAGCCGCCCTCGCCGAGCTTCTGCCGAACCGACTTCACGTGGGAGTCCACCGTGCGGGTATCCACCGGCCGCTCGTATCCCCATACCCGTTCGAGCAGCCTGTCCCGCGAGAAAACGATCCCGCGGTTCCGCACGAGGAACGCGAGCAGTTCGAACTCGCGCGCGGTGAGCTCCACCGGCTGCTCGCCGACGAGAACTTCCCGGCGCGCGCCGTCGATCCTGACCGGACCCAGCGCGAGCCGCTCGTCGTCTTCGGGCGATGCATCGCCGGGCTCGGCGCGGCGGAGCACGGCCTTCACGCGCGCAACGAGCTCACGCGGGCTGAACGGCTTCGTCACGTAATCGTCGGCGCCGAGCTCGAGGCCGAGGACGCGGTCGACCTCGCCGTCGCGCGCGGTCAGCATGATGATCGGGATCTTGCCGGTCGCGCGCAGACGCCGGCAGACCTCGAGGCCGTCCATGCCGGGGAGCATCACGTCGAGGATGACGAGCGAGGGCTTCAGGCGTTCCGCTGCGGCGAGGGCGCTGAGGCCGTTGCCGACGTGCTCGACGGTGTAGCCGTCGTTCTTCAGGTAGAGCTCGACCAAGGACGCGATGTTCTGTTCGTCCTCGACGAGGAGGATCGTTGCGTCGGTCATGGCTCGCACGGAGATAGTAGCGGGGCTCCCTTCGGGAGCCCCGCACGATGCGTTATCGAGGTTCAGAGCGCGCCTGCGGCCGCTGGAGAGTTCGCAGCCGTCCCGGCGCCGCGGTCGCGGATCAGCGCCACGACGAACCCGTCCCCGCGGTCGACCTGGATGACCTGGACGAGGTCGCCCTTGGCGATGTCCGAGAACGCGGCCTTCTGACCGTCCTTGCGGACGCGCGTCGCGTCGGTGGCGGTGAACGAAACGCTCTGGCCGTCGGCGCGTTTGATCGTGAGGGTGCGCGCGCTGGCGTCCACCGCGGTCACCGTGCCGCCGTCGATCTTGGCAGTGACGATCCCCTTCCGGGTGTTCAGGGTGAGGTCGCCGTGCACGATCCGGTTGCCCAAGCGGCCCAGACGCGGCCTGGCCTGCGCTTGGACGGACGTCGTCGCGGTCGGCCTCGGGCTGCCCGGATCGGACTGCCCGAAGGCCGTGGCGGCCATGGCGATCGCGCCGACGAAGGCAAGAGCGATGGCTGTTTTCCAGTACCACTTCATGTCGAGCCTCCTCGTGTGTCCTGCTCAGATCATCGCGAGCAGGGGTGAGGAGACGGTGCGCCGTTCGTGAAATCGAGGTGAAATCGGGGCTGGAGCTGCACAGATCTCGGGGACGGCGAGAGAGGTATCAGCGCTCGCAGGAGTTGAGCGCCTCGATGGCTCCCTGCGACAGCGTGCCCGCGTGTGCGAACTGGTCGGCGAAGCCGCTGAACTCCTTGTACGCGTACTTCTTCTCCAGCGCGTGCAGCACGCAGCCGCAGAGCTGGGCCGATCCGCTCCGCTCGCACTGGGTGAGAAACGCCGCTTCCGCGCCGGGCGGGTACCGCTCGAAGTGATTGCGCGCCAGGTGCACCCCAAGCGCAGCGACGGCCCCGGCGACGGCGAGCGAGAGCACGATGATGACGATCAACGCCGCGCGCGAGCCCTTCGCCCCGGACGACTCGGTCACTCGCCCGCCTCTGGACCGCTCTCCGGCATCCGAACACGTCGCACCTTCGTCGACAGGGGCAGCCCGGCCGCGGCCGCGATGAGTCCGACGGCTGCGCCGATCGGTGTCACGATCCCACCCGGCGCGCTGCGAACGGACGCGCCCGCCTCGACCGGCTTCCTCACGGTGAAGGTCAGCGCGACGACGGCGATCGAACCGGCGACGACGAGTCCGAGCAGTACCGTGCGCGAGCGCGGCCCGNNNCGACGTGATCTTCCGCGAGGGTTGCACCGTCCGATACCAGGTGGTCGCGGCGCCGATCGTCGCGAGACCGGACCCCACGACCGCGCACGACAGAAGGGTTGCGAGGCGTGGACCGGGTTTCACAACGCGGTCACGACAGCGACTCGGCCGCCTTCACCGCGACGAAGAATGCGCGCGCCTTGTCCCGGGTCTCTTGCTCTTCGCGCTCCGGCACGCTGTCGGCGACGATCCCTGCGCCGGCTTGGAGATACGCTTTTCCGTCCCGCAAGTATCCCGTTCGCAAGCCGATGCACGTGTCTAGGTTGCCGCTGAAGTCGAAGTAGCCGACCGCGCCCGCGTACGGACCCCGCCGCGTCGGCTCGAGGTCGTCGATGATCTCCATCGCGCGGATCTTCGGCGCGCCGCTGACCGTCCCGGCGGGGAACGAGGCCTTCAGCGCATCGAACGCGGTCATGCCGCCGGCCAGCTCACCACGGACGCTCGACACGATATGCATCACGTGCGAGTAGCGCTCGATCTGCATCAGCTCTTCGACGCGGACGGTTCCCGGCTCGCACACGCGGCCGAGGTCGTTGCGCGCGAGGTCGACGAGCATCACGTGCTCCGCTCGCTCCTTCTCGTCGGCGATGAGGTCGGCCGCGAGCTTCTCGTCTTCCTCGACGTCGTTGCCGCGCGGGCGCGTGCCGGCGATCGGCCGGATCGTCGCTTCGCGGCCGAAGACGCGAAGGTGCGGCTCGGGAGACGAGCCCACGATCGCGACGTCGGGGAACTGCAGATAGAACATGTACGGGCTGGGGTTCACCAGCCGGAGCACCCGGTATACGTCGAAGGGTTGCGCGGTCGTGTCGGTCTCGAAGCGTTGCGAGGGCACCACTTGGAAGATGTCGCCCGCGGCGATGTGCTCCTTCGCGCGCTCGACCTTCGCCATGTAGTCGGCCGGTGTTTGGTTCGAGCGGATCTCGCCCACAGACCCGTCCAGGTGCGGCGCTTCGCCGAGGCCGCCCGGGCCGGTCGCCGCGCCGATGCGCGTGACCAACGCCTCCGCGCGCGCGACCGCATCGTCGTACTGGGCCGCCGGGTCGTCTCCGATCACGACGTTCGAGATCACCGACAGGCGCTGGCGCAGGTGATCGAAGACGAGCAGCTGGCCGGTGAACAGCAACCACAGCTCGGGCAACCCGAGGTCGTCTGTCGTGGTTTGGGGAAGCCGCTCGATGTAACGGACGACGTCGTAGCCGACGTAGCCGACCGCGCCGCCGTGCAGCGGCGGCAGGCCGGGAAGCGCCGGTGCCTTGTAGCCGAACAGCGCGCGCTCCAAGGCAGTCAGCGGATCCGGCGCGTCGGCGGCAGAGGGAGGCTGCTCGCCGTCGAATGTCACCGCGCCGTCGCGCGCGGTCATCACCGTGAACGGGTTCAGCCCGATGAACGAGTAGCGGCCCCAGCGCTCACCCTGTTCGACCGATTCGAGCAAGAACGAGTTCGGTTCGGCCCCGAGCTTGCGGTACACGCCGACCGGCGTCTCGAGGTCGCCGAGCACCTCACGCCAGACCGGCACCAGCGTGTACTCGCTCGCGAGGCGGAGGAACTCGTCGCGGGACGGCTGGAAGCTGGGCACGAGGCGATGCTACCGCAGCCGCGGCTGTGGCCTCGTGCACTTACGAGATCGCGCGATAGAAGCAGGTGCGTTCGCCGGTGTGGCACGCCGGACCGTCTGCATCGACCAGGACGAGCAGCGTGTCCCCGTCGCAGTCGTAACGCACCTCTTTCACGTGCTGCACGTTGCCCGACGTCGCACCCTTGTTCCAGAACTCTTGGCGCGAACGGCTCCAGAACCACGTCGTCTTCGACTCCAGCGTGCGTTGCAGTGACTCGGCGTTCATCCACGCGACCATCAGGACCTCGCCGGTGTCCTGCTGCTGCACCACCGCGGGGATCAATCCTTTGTCGTCGTACTTCAGCTCCGGCATATCGGTCATGGTTTCCTCGCCACCCATATCTGTTCGCGCGCGTCGCCTCCGAGCGGCCGCTCGTCGAACCACCCGTACAACGCGTCGACCTCGAACCCGGCGCGCGCCAGCAGGTGCTCGAACTCGTACCGGTGGACCGCGCGCAAGTCGAACCCGGTTTCGATCGTGTCGACGAGCCGCTCGCCCTCGTAGACGTCGAGCCCCACACGAAGATGCAAGAGCTGCGACGTCACGTCGTATTCCGGCAGGCCCCACATCTCGCAGCGACGGCCCCGTTCGTCGACGAACTCGCCGTGGGCGATCTTCCGGCCGTTCTGCGCCACCTGCACCTCCGGATCGGGTACGAAGATGTTCAGGACGAGCCGCCCTCCCGAGACCAGCGAGCGCCGGATCGACGCCAACGCTGAAAGCTGATCCTCGACGGTCAGCATGTGGAGGAACCCCCGGAACGGGATGATGACAAGCTCGACCGGCGGATCGGCGACGAACACGCGCATGTCGGCTTCGACGAGCGCGATCCTGTCGGCCACGCCTTCGGCGCTTGCCTGCCGCGCGGCTTCGGTCAGCATCGCACCCGAGATATCGACGCCGATCACGTCTTGCCCGGCGCGCGCGATCGGGATGGCGATGCGGCCCGTTCCGGCGCCGAGCTCGACGACCGGGCCTTTCACGGCGGTCGCGCGCTTCACGTAGAAGGGGATGTCGTCGCGCTGCGGCTCGGCCCAGTGGTCGTAGAAGTCGACGAGGATCGAGTACGGATCGAACGTGATCGGCTTGTTCATCGCATCGAGAGGCCGGCGCGCGCGCACTCGGCTTTGACCTCGGAGATACGCATCTCGCCGAAGTGGAAGACGCTCGCTGCGAGCGCCGCGTCTGCTCCGCCGTCGGTCATCGCTTCGGTAAAGTGCGCAGGGACGCCGGCGCCACCGCTCGCGATCACCGGCACGGGCACCGCGTCGCACACCGCGCGCGTCAGCGCCAGGTCGTAGCCGTCCTTGGTGCCGTCGCGGTCCATGCTCGTCAGCAAGACCTCCCCGGCGCCGAGATCTTTGACGACTTCCCAGCTCCCGTTGCGCACGCGCGCATCGATCGCGATGACGATGCACTGCGAGCCGAAAGCCAGCGTTGCGTCCAGCAGCATCTCTGGATCGCGCACGGCCGCGGTGTTGATCGCGACCTTGTCCGCACCGGCGCGAAGGAGCCTCCGGACATCGTCCACCGCGCGCACGCCCCCACCGACCGTCAGCGGGATGAAGACCTGCTCGGCGGTTCGCCTCACGATGTCGTACGTCGTCTCCCGCTGCTCCCACGAAGCGGTGATGTCGAGGAAGGTCAGCTCGTCGGCGCCTTCACGGTCGTAGACGGCGGCCATCTCGACGGGATCGCCCGCGTCGCGGATGTCGACGAAGCGGATCCCCTTGACGACGCGTCCGGCGTCGACGTCGAGGCACGGGATGATCCGCTTCGCGAGCATGCCGTCCTAGACCTTCACTCGCTCGAACTCGACGTCCCACGCGCTGTTGATGTGCGTCTGGAGATACGGCATGTCGATCAGCATCGTCCAAGAGACGATCGCGAGGAGGAGCGCAAGCCCGGGACTGATCCGCTTACGCGCGCCGGTGATCTCTTGAACCCGCCGGATCCGGCCGGCCGTCCGATAAAGGCTCACGAACGGCGGGACGATGATGATCCAGCCAATCGTGACTGCCAGGACCGACAAGACGGGATCGACAGGGACCTGCTCGCCGCTGTGATCCCGGACCTCGCGGTTGATCATGTAGTACCAGACCAACCGGTAGATGCCGAGGGTTACGATCGCGAGCAGCAGCACGCCCCACGGGTTGCGCCGCTTGATCGAACCGGTGCCGATCTGAAGCTCATCGGCCATCTCCCCCGCCTCCTCTCGAGACGTCCAACGCCTCGGGCAAGGTGAACTGCCCGGCGTACAGTGCCTTGCCGATGATGCACGCCTCCACGCCGAGCCCCGCTAGATCGCGCAAGTCGCCGAGCGTCGAAACGCCGCCGCTCGCCACGATCTTCGCGGCGGTGTTCGTCATCACCGTCTTGAGCAGCTCGAGGTTCGGCCCTTGCAGCATGCCGTCCTTCGCCACGTCGGTGACGACGTACCGCGCGACATCAGCACGGTCCAAGCGCGCGAGCACGTCGTGCAAGTCGCCCGCGTCTTCTGTCCAGCCGCGCGCCTGCAGCCTCTCCCCGCGCACATCCAGGCCGACGGCGATCATCTCGCCGGCGCCGCCGACTGCCTCCTCGACGAACTTCGGATCCAGCAATGCCTGCGTCCCGAGCACCACGCGGGCGGCGCCCGCGTCACTCGCCCACGCGATCGCGTCGGCCGAGCGGATCCCGCCCGAGCACTGCACCGGGATGCCGACCGAGAGGATCACCTCCTCGATCACCGCGCGGTTCCGCGGGATCCCGTCGAGCGCCGCGTCGAGATCGACGACGTGCAGCCACTCGGCGCCCTCGGCTTCGTATCGTTTCGCGACGGATACCGGCTCTTCGTCGTAGACGGTCTCGCGCGCGTAGTCGCCCTGGACGAGCCGCACGCACCGCCCGTCGCGGATGTCGATCGCCGGCAGGAGGATCATCGGGCGGCTGCTCGGACGAAGTTCGACAGCAACGCCAGGCCGGCGTCCCCGGACTTCTCGGGGTGGAACTGCGTCGCCATCACGTTCTCGCGCTCGGCCGCACAGCAGAACTCAACCGCGTAGTCACTCGTGGCGGCCACCACGCCGGCGTCGGCCGGCACCGGGTAGTACGAGTGGACGAAGTAGAAGCGGGTGCCGAGGTCGATTCCGTCGAATAGGCGCGCGCCGGCGCGCGACGACACCTCGTTCCAGCCGATGTGCGGGACCTTCGGGCCCGCGGGGAAGCGCACGACGTCGCCGGCGAAAACCGAGGCGCCTTTCTCTTCGGACTCTTCCGACGAGTCGAACAGCACCTGCAAGCCCAGGCAGATCCCGAGGTAGGGGCGGCCGTCCGCGATCCACGCACGCACGTCGTCCATGCGCGCCCCGAGATTCAACACGCACGACCCGAACGCACCCTGCCCGGGCACGACCAGCGCGTCGGCGTTTCGATCGACCTCGGCGGACACATCTACCGACGCTCCGACCTTCTCCAAGGCCTTGGCCACCGACCGCAGGTTGCCCATCTCGAAATCGAGGACGGTGACGTTGGTCACAGCTTCCCTTTGGTGGACGGGATCCCGTCGCCGGTCACACGGCACGCTTCTCCGAGCGCCCGCGCCAGCGCCTTGAACTCGGCCTCGACGATGTGGTGCGGGTTCTTCCCCGCCAGCATCCGCACATGCACCGTGGCGCCGGCGGCTTGACAGAACGCGCGCACGAACTCCTCTGTGAGCCGCGTGTCGTACGCGCCGATCACCTTGCTCTTCGCGTCGACGTCGTGGGCCAGGTACGGGCGGGCGGACAGGTCGAGCGCAACTTGTACCAACGCTTCGTCCAACGGGACCAGCGCCGAACCGAAGCGTGCGACCCCGGACTTGTCCCCCAGCGCCGCCGACACCGCTTCGCCGACCGCGATCCCCGTGTCCTCGACCGTGTGGTGCGCGTCGACTTCCAGATCGCCTTGCGCGCGCACGGTGAGGTCGAACCCCGCGTGCTTGCCGAGCTGCTCGAGCATGTGGTCGAAGAACGGGATGCCCGTCTTCGCGCTCGCGTCGCCGGTCCCGTCCAGCACCAGCGTTACGTCGACCCGGACCTCTTTCGTCGCTCGGTTGACCGTCGCGCGCCGCTTCCCACGCGCGACGCGCGCGCTCGACGTTGCAACCTTCTTCTTAGGCGCCATGGGCGAGCACGCTCCTCAACGTTTCGACGAAGTCGGCGTTCTGGTTTCCGGTTCCCACCGTGACGCGCAGCGCGCGCGGGATCACCTGCGAGAAGTCGCGTACGAGCACGCCTGCATCGGCCAGCTGCTGCCACAGCGAGCTGCCTTCGACCGGCGTGCGGAACAAGATGAAGTTCGCGTCGGAGTGGAAGACCTCGACGCTGGGGACGCGCTCGAGCTCCTTCGACAGCCGGTCGCGTTCCGCGACGATCTCGGCGACACCGGCAAGAATGACCTGTGCGTGCTTCAACGCGACCTCTCCCGCGGCCTGCGTCAACGCCGACAGGTGGTACGGGAGGCGCGCGACCTGGATCGCGTCGATCAGCCATGGGTGGGCGAGCATGTATCCGATGCGCGCGCCCGCGAGCCGCCACGACTTCGAGAAGGATCGGATGACCACCAGCCGCTCGTACTTGTCGAGCAGCGCGCGCGCCGACTCACCGCCGAACTCGCCGTAGGCCTCGTCGACGACGACCAGCCCGGGTCCGGCTTCCAGCGCCGCCTCCACCACGGACAACGGGTGCGCGTTCCCGGTGGGATTGTTCGGCGAGCAGATGAACGTGAGCGCCGGCGGGTCGAAGGA